>CAMWGV010000035.1 GCA_947173945.1 uncultured Lachnospiraceae bacterium | reverse complement strand
ATATATAACAATGAAAAAAACGGTTGTTCCTTAATATCCTCCCCTCTATATTAATTTCCCACCGTATAATTACATTTTGTATGTAAAATCTTAAAATTTACGTGCAACTTTTATTTGCAAAATGTTAATTTATCTTAGCAATGTTGTTATATTTTGTCAATTTAATTTTGCGCATAATTCAGTAATACCGCATCAACTTTTTTTTATAAAGTCTGAAATTTCAATTTCTTCTATGACCCTGAATATTTTTTCAAGCTCCACGCTGCCACAAAGCACAAAATTGTGATAACAGCTTCGTATTTTAGGCGCAAATACTCCGCCTGCTGCTCCCATATAACACGATTAGCTTCTGTCTCATTGACAAGTACAACTCCGCTTTTTTCAAGATTACGGAGATTCTCTCCTGTCAAGTCATTCTCTGTTACAGCAACCCGTATCATCTCAGGATGCTCCGATAGTGTGGCTTTGTCTGTTGCTCCTACTGCACTACTCATTCCCTCATCCCCAAAAATCTGAGGTTCAAGCTCAAGTCGTGCCACACCGTTGTCCAATCCGTCCATATTGTATTCCGGCAATATCCCTGCCAGCACATGTTCTTCGTTCTCATCTGCAACATAGCTGCACCACCCCGCATTCTGCATCTCCTTATATGCCGCCTGATTGACATAAAAAGTCTGCATACCCAAAGTACTTTGTCCGTAGATGTTCTCTATGTACTCTCTTGAGAGCATTCTGCATGGCAGGATAAGTTCAGTTCCCATGTATCCAAGCACCAATTCAGTCTCATACTGTCTGCTCACCGCCTCCACATATTCCAAATTCTGAATATAATAAATTTGATTCTCAGTTACTCCACCAGATGTTCCCGACATAAACACATACTCAGTGAGTTGTTTTGTCAACTTGTATAAGGCTATCCCCTTTTGCATCGTCATACCCAGCATAACCATACCTGCTAAAACAAACAGGGTTATAAGCTTCACCACATCACTTTGTTTTCTTTTTATCAAAAAATCTTTTATATACCGCATAATTTATTCTCCCGTATGTCTGCGGTGGGATATGACAAATGTGTAAATACCAAAAACAATCAGACACGCTATAATGATTATCATAATAATCCACCATTGTGCAGGGTTATCCTTTGTTTCCTTCTTTATCTCCTCGGAAAACGGACTCATAATCTTGGTATCAAAGTTCCTGGTTTCCGTATATTCCACACCATCCTCATCCTCATAATAATAGGTGACCGTCCCCTTTGTACTGCCATATAGTGCCGAACCCTCTGAGAGACTTGAAACTGATATCTGAACACTGCCGGTTGCAGTCTCTCCCGCCTCAATGTCTCCAATAAAAATCGTATTCCATGCTCTCAGACCGTCCGCCTCAATAACTGCACGTACATTGTACGCTTTACTCTTGCCAAGATTCATCGCATGAACCTCTCCCTTTATCACATCTGCTACTCTTACCTCATCATCTATCGATAAAGTGTCAAACTCCATCTCAAGGGGTTGGTTTACATACATCTTCACGGAGCCGTTTCCCGTATAACTGCTGCCCTTTACATCCGCATATTCAAACGCCAATGTAAGGTTATACTGTCCCTGTGGTGCTGCGGCACGCACACTAAACTCATAGGACAGCTCTTCCGTTTTGCCCGCCGGTATACTGTCTACATACAGACTGTCACTCTTACTAACAACTGATATGTATTCTCCCTGTGTATTGAGTGTGACCAGCAGATTTCTGATTGTTTCATCTGCACTTACGTTTTCGAGTGTTATGTCAACCTTAACCGTATCACCCGCACAGATTTCCTCCTTCGAAAAGGAATAATCCTGCACCATCAATCTCGGTGTAAAAGTCGGCGAGACATCCTCTGACGGCTCTGGTATAGTCAGTGTCACATCATCTGAAACCGGATTTCTTCCGTCAGAGATATTTACATATACTGTAAATTCTTCCGCAATGTCTATGCCTGCCTCATCTCTTGCACTGACATTTAACGTAATGGGATAGCTGCCGTTATATCGCCCCTCTTTGAGCTCAATCGGAAAATATACAACATAGCTCTCTGCTTTTCCTGCTCCATCATTCACTGTTGACTTAGAGAGCACAACCTGTTTTTTATAGTTTTTACAAATAAACGGCATACTCTGTATATCTCCAAGAGAAAGTGATGCCTCCAAACTGCTGTCTTTTAATTTTCCCGTACTGACAATCGGAACTACAAGATGTACAACTCCATTTTCTACACTTGGCACATATCCCTCAGCATAAGAGTGGGACATATGCTTGTAACGGTTTTTGTTGTCCACATATAGCTTTGTAGTCCCATTGACACCATTGTTGTCCCGTACCACATGGTCATTAACAACAGCATTTTCCCGTCCTGAGTCTGTATCCTGCACCTGGCCTGACACGTCCTCCGCAGGCATTGTCTGTTCCTTGGCACATACAATATATTTTTCCCCAACAAGGTTCAATAACAACATCAAGAATGTCCAAAATGCACATATTATAAATGTTATCCTCCATTGTGTGATTTGCTCTCCAATTACAGTTTTTTTGCTATTTAATTTCTTCATGACCAAACATCCTCCATATCATGCACCTCATCGCAGAGTTCCTTAATATCCTGAGCATTATGGCTCGCAAGCAGCATTGCTTTATCCCTACCCTTTAATTCCTTTAGTAATTTTCTCATATGCTCTACGCCTGCCTTATCCAAACCATTAAAGGGTTCATCTAAAATCAGTACACTCGGCTCCTCCATAATCGCTTGCGCGATACCAAGCCGCTGGCGCATTCCAAGAGAATACTTAGAAACAGTTTTTCGCATATGTGGGTCCAGTCCCACCTTTTCCATTGTATTAAATATTTCTTTTTTCCCGATTTTTCCGCGCATATCTGCCAATATCTTGAGATTACGATATCCCGTAAGATTCGGGATAAATCCCGGTGTCTCAATAATGACACCGAGACTTTCGGGGAAATCCCTTTCTTTTCCAATCTGCATGCCATCCACATACACTGCTCCCTTATCAGGATGCAGAAAACCGCAGATACACTTCATCAATACAGTTTTACCACTGCCATTATTCCCCACGATACCATATATATGTCCTGGCTCAATTCGCATATTCACGTCCCTCAAAACCTGTTCTTTTCCAAATGCCTTATATACATGCTCTACCACGATTCCTCTGTTATCCATATTTTTTCCCTCCTCATAGTCAGGATAATATCAAATCTCACCAACTTGTATATTTCAATGCACAATCCGTTTGTGCTACCGCTGTGTACCTGTAAAATCAAATCCATATCTTCTCGACTTTAAAACTGCGAGCCCGAAAAATATTGCACTTCCCACAAAGAAAAACACATAAGACTGCCACAGCCTCGGCAGATTATCATAACCGAAATTGTGCATATAGTAGGTTGCGTGGTTCAGAGGCGAAATCCATCCAAACAGTATATTTGCTTTCCATATACTTTCCCTCGGTATATGCAGAAGCTGCATCAACACGTCCTGATTCATTATGAATCCAAAACAGGAAAATACAACTCCGCCTATCATCCCTCCCTTGCTCCGAAATAAATTCAAAAAGAGGATAATACTTGCCAGCATAAGTGAATATCCGAGCATAAGTCCAAAGATATGAAGTGCACAACCGTAAGGAAAGGACAACTCCATCACCTTGACAAAGGACGGAACCTCAATTGCTTCTCCTATATTAGAATATCCCAGCGTCGCCGCCGTAGTACTCCACAAATTCGCAAGATAAGCTTTGTTTCCCGCAAGCACACAGGTGGATATAAGGATAAAGGTAACCAGTGAAAGTGTCGCCAACACCATGTACACAATCTGCCCCAGCATCCATCTGATTCGGCTCGTACGTACCAAAAAGAGCGGAATTTCATTTCCCAGATTCGGCATATCCGCAAACAAGAGCAACAACAGGAGGGACATAATCAATATAGAATCCGCATCCCCAAAGGTCCATATAAATGGTTCTAAAAACTCCAATTCCGTCTCATGCTCCGCCGCAAATATGATAACCTTGTTGGAAAGCAGGAAGCTCACGACAAATGCCAGCAGAAACACCAATATAATCTGTGAATTCCGACGCCATCTGCGGAAATTTGCCGCCGATATCTGCCATATCTGTTTACACATGTTCCATGCACCTCCTCAGTGTTTCATAATAGATGCATATAAATATTGCAGTAAAACCCGTCATCAGCATCAACACTCCCTGATTATTAAACACCCACGTATGTACAGGCTTAAGCCATTCCTGTGGATTCAGGCAATACAACCTACGAAAATACCTCTCATGCAAAATCACCAGCAGATAAAATATAACAAAGGAACCGCCATATGCGACATATCGGCTGCCCACCAGTGCTGCCAAAGTTGCTGCCAGCACTGCCCACAACACTCCCGATGCAAATACAAGAGATAGCTCTGCTTGCTCCAGCACCGTTTTATCTTTCAACCATGCAAACAGCCAAATTGGTATAACCTCAACCAGTCCTCCGCTGATGCCGCAGGCAAATATCTTGCCCATAATATATGCCCTTACACCTGTGCGTGGCAGATACTGCTTGATATAGCCACTCCCGTAATCTGCAAGCCATGCCGTCGTATACGGAAATGTACAGATCACTGGAACACAAACCATATACAGCTTGGAACCATAGCCCGCCGTGTAAAGCACCCACAACATAAGTGCAACACCGCCAGCAAACCTATATGAAAAAACTGCACGTTTCATATCCGTCTCAAAACTGTTCATCTAATATCCCAACTCCCAGTCAATGATCGAGTTATCAATCGCATTTATGGAAAGTACATTGGAGGACCCCTCACCATTTACCTGTATAGACCCTTCAGCAATTACAGTACCGTTAAAATTCCACACTGGTACAATAAGTCCTGTATCAAAACTATTCGCCTCACTAATTCGTGCATATACAAGCTCCACTCTGTCTATTTGAACCTCTATGTTTACATCATCTTCTGCCTGAGATATCAGAACCATCTGTTCAAAAACAGGCTTAATGTCCGCAAAGGATTTTACCTTTGCCTTCTCCACAATGGTATCCGTAATCTCAATCGGAGACTCATAATCAAATCTGACAACACCGCTGTCATCTACATATATCATGATATACTCACTGCCCCAATTCATCTTGACGTATGTGTCCCCCTGCATACCGTCAACTAATTTACTTTCCTGATCCGAAACAAATACGCCATCAATTTCCCTGAGGTACTTGAACGCATACATTTTTTTATATACATGGTCACTTAAATGTTCGTCCGAATACCGCATTCCATCACTCATATACACATTATAGAGCCTGCCATCTTCACATACAAAGTCCTCAATTTCCATATCCGCAAGAAATTTATCCGCAGCATTTTTTGCCTCCTCCAGTGATATCGTTGTCTTTCCTTCTTCGATTTCCACAAACGGAGTACTCCTATCGAAATAATCAGGGATATCTGCATCCGACTCCCATCTTATTGCAGTATTTGCTACCACAGAAGCATTCCACATCCAACTGCTATCGCTTTTCCAGTATCTGATGCAGTTTCCATAATTATCGTTATTCTGTGCATATATGCTTATATAATTTCCATCCTTGCCGTCACTGACACCGAAGAATACCTGTCCATCTGGATTCAAAGGCTTTTCCCAATCATAAAATTCCGACGGATACATCGAAACAAGCTCATCGATATCGCGCAATTTACAATCCGACTTATATTCCCCCACTGTCACTGTATCTCGTGCTGCTTCATACTCCACCTGCAAAGCATCAATTTTTCCTTGACACTCCGCCATATATGCAGCTCTTTGCTCCTCAGATTCAAAGAAAAGATTATCATTTTTAAGCTCCCCCTGATAATAAGCAATGTCAGCTTCTATCATTCTTTTTGTGCGCTTGTAAAGCTCGGAGCCATCATATAGGGTTTGATTCTGAACCGTATTCTTAATCAGAGTATCTAACATCTCCTGTGTAATATCCTTCTGTCTCACCCGCAAAACGGAAAGCTGTTCTGTCTGAGGGATATCCACCTGCGCATCTATTTTGGCCGTAATCTGCAGGCTCTCATCACTCAAGATAATCTGATAGGTCTCATAGTCCTTTGCCAAATCGCTCACCTCTTGCATATCCTCCGTATTTTCCGCTTCCTCAATCATGTTATCAAAATCCTTGTTGACCACGATAGACTGCTCCGGCTTCTTCCTGCATCCTCCTGCCAACAAAACGATTGCAAGTAACGCTGCTGTAATTGTTATGTGTATTTTTTTCTTCCTCATATTTATTTCCTCCTGTATACTATGAACACCTAAAGTTTCCTCTAAATAAAAAATCCATGTTGGAATTATCCTAACATGGATTTTTACATCAAGTATTCATCATTTTTTAAACAAATTGTAAACATCTCACAGATACTTTTCACTGATTTTATATTTTTCATTTACTGCGTTCTCTGCATCTGTAAAGTTACCGTAGTTCCCTGTCCAACCTCACTTTGTATCGACAGGCTGCCCTTATGCAGTTTCACAATCATGGAAACGATTGACAAGCCGAGTCCTGCTCCTCCGCTTTTCCGGCTTCTGGACTTATCAACCATATAAAACGGTTCCAATATTCGCTCCGTCTCCTCCTTCGGGATTCCATACCCGAAGTCCTGCACGGATATCGTATCTCCAGCGGCACACAATATGACCCTCCCCCCTTTAGGGCTTGCCTTTACTGCGTTATCAATCAGATTAATCATTACCTCCGCCATCAAATCACGCTCTACAAGGAATCGCTCTCCATGCGTTTCCCGTTCAAGTATGATATGCTTGTCCTCAATCGCCTTCCTGCATACCCGTTCTGCCTCTTGAAACAATGCTTCCACCGCAACATCCTGCATGACAAATTCGTCATTTCCCACCGCATTTTTCGTCTCGTAACCGGTGTTAGGTTCAGGTGCCGAACGATGGATTGCCTCAAGACTCAGCAGCTTCATCATCTTTTTTGACAGCCGTTCCATCCTACCACACTCTTCATAAATATAATGAAGTGCCTCCTGTTGGTCTTCTTCGGTCAATTTTGTTGTAAGAAGGATTTCCGCATATCCCGATATCGCCGTCATCGGAGTTTTCAGCTCATGTGTAAGATTTCCCATCAATAATGTTTTTCTGTGCTCCGATTCCTCCAAACTCCGTGTCCGTGCCTCAACTGCATCTGCCATCGCATTAAAGCTTTTTGCCAGCTCTCCAATTTCATCCTTCTGCGTAACCTCTATTCGCTGGTCATACATGTTTTCAGACATACGTTTCGTTGTTTCATTCAATTCCTTAAGCGGAGCCAATACATGGCGCAGAATAACAGCCTGTACAAATCCGACTAATACTGTCAAAACAAGCGTTACTCCCAACAAAATCCATATCATATTCTTAAGGTTATCTTTTATATCTGTTACATCCTCTATGTGAAACATTCGCATATTGCCGTTGTTCCACAATGTGCCACGGACTACCAGATACTGTCTTCCTCCCCATGTAAGAGGAGCATACATAACAGGTCCAACATATGACAACCGCTCTCTATCATCATAGGTTTTATAAGTAAGGCTCTCTAAATCTTCATACGCAAATACCGTATGATTATAGATTTCCTTCACCTGTATCGTTTCTCCGTTCCACTCCTTCACCTCAAAGCACAAATTGTAATCCCGCTCCATTGACAATGTGACATCAAAATCATTTTTCATATAGTTTGAAAACCAATACCGCCACACATTTTCATCTACTATTTCATATGCATTATTATGAATCAGTTCTTCCATCAAATTCTGCATATTCCGATATGCCCTTTGTCTGCCTTCACTGTACAGACTGCGGTAATTCATGACATAAATCCATACATCCCCAAGCAAAAGTGCAAGCAAAACAAAAGTACAGCTAATTCGGATTATTTTTGTCCTGAGCGATTTCTGTTTTTCTACCTTCGGAAAGCTTTTTCTCTGTTTCAATGCTACTCCTCCAGACGATATCCCATTTTCGATACGGTTTTAATATGCTCTGAAAGATTCAACTTCTTTCTGAGCTGTCCAATATGTACATCGACAGTGCGCGTCTCGCCAACATAATCTATGCCCCATACCATGCGCAGCAACCGCTCCCTGGAAATTGCTACATTTTTATTTTTTGCGAGCACCGTGAGCAAATCAAACTCCATCGGTTTAAGGGGAATTTCCACACCATCCTGTCTTACGGTGTGCTCCTCCAAATTAATTTCCATGTTCAAAATCTGAATCACCTGACCGACTTTGTTATTGCGTGCCAAAACCTTTTCTATACGAACTAACAATTCCATAACTTCAAATGGCTTGACAATATAATCCTCTGCTCCACCGGTCAATCCGCAAAGCTTGGATTCCAGGTCATCCTTTGCTGTCAAAAATATAACCGGTATCTCATACCGTCTCACAATCGGAAGAAGTTCAAATCCATCCATGCCCGGCAGCATTACATCAAGGAGTGCCAAATCATACATATGCTCCTTTTCCAATGCCGAAGCTGCTTCTGCCCCATCCTCGTATATGACGGTCTCATACCCCGCAACCTTCAGATTCATGGCTATCATACGGGCAATCGCTGTCTCATCCTCAACAATCAGAATTTTGTTCGACATCCCCATCACCTCTTAACATTCCGCAATTTAGCATAAGGATATCATAATGTCTGCGCAGTTTCCAGCTACCACAAAAAGTTTTACAACTTGTTTACATCCACTTATCTCTTCTAAGATATCAAAACACCTATTATCTACCTTCCAAATGCTGATGCACAATCCTTCAATCTGTCAATAATAGAAATCTGCTGTGGACATGCTCTTTCACACTGACCACAGGCAATACAGTCAGATGCTGTACCATTACCTGCAACAGCCTCCGAATACTCCGTTTTTCCTTCTTCCAGCTGTCCCCATACAAGCTGCTTGTTTCGTGCTGCAAAGATTTCAGGTATAGGAATCTGTTTCGGACATCCTGAAGTACAGTAATGGCAGCCTGTGCATGGAATGGACTTAACACCATTGATTACTTCCTGTGCTTTTCGTATAGCATTCTGTTCTTCAACATTCAATGGCATGAAATTCTTCATATATGAGAGATTGTCTTCCATCTGTTCCACATTAGACATTCCTGAAAGCACAGTAATAATTCCTTCCAGAGAAGCCACATAACGAATCGCCCACGATGCGAAGGAAGTATTCGGGTTAGCGTTACGGAAAATATCCTGAACCTCTTTCGGTGGATTTGCCAGAGCACCACCCTTGATTGGCTCCATGACTATAATCGATTTTCCATGCTTTCTGGCAACCTCATAGTTTGCTCTTGCTGTCACATCCGGATTTTCCCAATCTGCATAATTGAGCTGTAACTGAACAAATTCTGCATCCGGGTGCTTCGTTAGGATTTCATCCAAAATTTCAGGACCTGCATGGAAAGAAAATCCCCAATGCTTAATCAGCCCCTTTTCTTTCTGCTCCTTTACAAAATCCCAAAGATGGTATTTATCATAGGTTTTATAGTTTCCTGCCTGCAGGGCATGAAGCAGATAATAGTCAAAATATCCTGCTCCGGTTCGTTCCAAACTGGTATAAAACTGTTGCTTGGCTGTTTCTTCATTGTGTGCACCCATCCACGCACACAGCTTTGTCGCAAGTGTATAGCTTTCACGGGGATATCGGTCTACCAGTGCTTCCTTTGCAGCACGCTCCGAATCCCCTCCGTCATATACATACGCTGTATCAAAATAATTAAGCCCTGCATCCATGAACAGGTCTACCATTTTCTTTGTCTGTTCTATATCGATTTTTCCTGATGCCTTTTTAGGCAGTCTCATAAGTCCAAAACCCAGCTTAGGTGTTGCTTCTCCAAAATAACGTTCCATTTTATTTCCTCCTTATAATCTTTCAAGTTCCATTTGCCAATATTGATTCCATCTTTTAGAAACAAAGAGCGAGTGTGCAAATATTTCCCTAAAGATACATCAAAATTATACCTCAATTCTTTGCAGATTTCCATACAAAGCGGCACTCTAAAATCCACAGGCAATTCCTTCGTTCACTTTGATGTATATCTTATCATCAAAATGATAACAGCAAATGCCACCAACAATTCTGTAATCGGCATGGCAAACCAGATAAATCCAGCCCCTGCCAAAGCAGGCAGTGCATAAATTAAAATCCCACTGACAACCATTCCCCTTGCAACAGAAACAAGGAAAGAGGCACCCGGTTTCATTAATGACTGGAAGTAATAGGTCGAAAAAACATTCAGCGGCAATAACAGGAATGATATCCCATAGCTGCGCATAATGGACGGTGCAATCCGGCAGACAGATTCCGTTGGATTCATGAAAACACGGATAAACCCATTTGGAACTGCCCAAATAGATATTGTCCATGCAACACTGAAAAATACCACTGTATACAACGCATACCGGAGTGTTTCCCTTATTCTCTCCCAGCTTTGCGAGCCATAATTAACAGATAAAATTGGCTGTGCCGCCTGCCCTACACTATACGCACAACACTGTACAATCGTACTGACATTCACAATGACACCGTAAACAGATAAGGCATCCGTCCCAAAATACCTTACAATCTGCCGGTTGAAAATCATGGTCAAAAAGCCCATTGCCACATCAATAAAGAAAGTGGAAAATCCAACCACCAGAATTCTCCACTCCTTTTTTAAGAAAAGGGAAGGGACGATAAAGTGCAAAGTGTTTTTGTGTGTAAAAAAATGAGAAAGCATGACCACGCAAGTAATGACCGCACCTATTGCAGTCGCTAATCCTGCGCCTCGTATTCCCATGTCCAAAGTAAAGACAAAGAAATAATCTCCAAAAATATTAAATATTCCACCAGTTAAAACTGCTACAGTTGCCAACCCGGGAGCGTCATCATTTCGCAAAAATGCTGCCAGCATTTGATTAAATAAAAAGGTGGGAATTACAAATTTAATCGGAACAAGGTATTCTTTTGCCAAAGGTAACAACGTTTCCTCTGCACCAAAAAGTGTCAGCATTTCTGTATCAAAAAACAGGACAGCTCCCCAACAAGCTATCGCAAGGATTACGGTACCTATCAACGCTGCTGAAAAATATTCATTTTGCTCTTTTGTTTCACCTCTTCCTTTTGCACTGCCAAGCAAAACAGACCCGCCGATTCCCGTTAAAAGTCCAAGGCTGTATATTATATTCCAGATTGGGGCTACAACTGCAAGTGCGGCCGTGCCGCTTGGTCCCTGATACTGCCCCACCATTGCCATATCCACAATACCATAAATAGAACTGATCAATGCACTTCCAAAAGCCGCAGTTAAATATTTGAAATAAATACGCCTGACATTTCCAGATAACATATCCATTTTCTCATCTCCTTTAAAACAAAAAGAGCTGGTAAGAAAACAGGCATCCCAGCCTGTTACCTTATCCAGCTCATCATTTCCTAACGAATGACTCACCCTCCGAGTAATCATTTGGAATGGTAGCAAAATAAGTGAAAATTGTCAAGCGTATCTTTATATCTTTAAAAAATACTAGATGAGATGATTTAATTTCTTAATTTCCCGATTAAAACAGGATGCTATGCTCACCGTAAAGCCGCATATTCCGGTACACAGGAACATTGCGGCCATGCCATTTCCGGCACTACTGCCTACTATTGTTTCCAGCATTTCTGCCAACCTATTCCCGGAACTCATAAAAGGCTCAAACACATAATCGGCCAGATAGCCTCCTAGGATAATTCCGACCGGAATTGTACTGTACTGGATGGCATTCCTGACTGCAAACACCCTTCCCTGCATGGTCTCAGGAATCTTACGGTACAGTATCGTATCCTGATTTGCCATAATAAAGGGAATCGGCAGACTGGCAGCAACCGCCGCAACCGACCACCAGAAAACATTTTTCCCAACTGCCATCATCAAATCACCAAACAAAAATGACAATGCAGCTGAAACATAAATTGATACCGCTTTATGGCTGCTCTCCTTTTTCACAGAAACAATAATTCCCCCGACAATCCCGCCTATGCCCATACAGGCATTTACAGTTCCGAGTGCGATACTGTCTCCGGAGCTTCTTGCCAGAATCATCGGTGATAAAATATTTTCGTAGGTCAGCCTTGAAAAGAAATTAATCAGTGCCATCGTCAGCATAATGTATAAAATACCCTTTTCCTTTTTCAGGAAATCAAATCCTTCCGCTATTCCGGCAAATGGAGAACTATGTGTTTCTTCCCTACGCTGCTCTGGGATGGTAATAAAAAACAGCAGTACACAAAAAGCAAATACAAAGCTCGCCAAATCTATCACCAGGATAAGTGAAAGTCCACCTGCCGCAAAAAGGAAAGCCGCCAACATGGGGCTAAATACAACGATAAGGTTATTGGAAAAAGAATTCATGCCACTCACATTTGAAATCTTCTCCTTTGGCACAAGCAGACCCGTTGCAACTGCAGATGCAGGCTGCTGGAAGGCATTCGTTATACCAATCACAACATTTATGGCATAGATATGCCAAACCGCCAGATTTCCTGCAAGCAAAAATGCCAACACTGCCAGTGAACCAACCGCCGCAATGCTGTCCGAAACCAGCATAATCGTTTTCTTCTTATGCCTGTCTATAAACTCACCGACAAACAGGCTTAAAATTATATACGGCACATAATTACAAAAGGACATAAGTGAAACGGACATTGCAGAATGGCTCTGTCCATATGCCCACAAAACGAGCGCAAATCCTGTCATGGAACTTCCCAATCCAGATACGCTCTGACTTAACCACAAAATGATATATTTCTTAAATGATTTTTCTTCCATTGAATTTTCTCCATTCTATTCTTTATATTTCCCAGAATAAAAGTACAAAATCCAATGTGGACGATACATTTTACCTCTGTACAAGTTTCGTCCTGTCATCAGACCTTGTACAGAGTCCTTTGCTTAAATCAATTATCAAATGGCAAAGCATCTTGCCCACCTCCCTCAGTTATCTTTCTACCGAACAGTATAACATGGAACGATTTTTTATTCAATTTATCCATAAATACGGATGTTTATTCACTCATAAATGGCCTGTATTTATGAATTCCATCCTCCTTTTCTACTATTATGACGATGTCTCCATAGCATACTGCATCTCCATCCTTTTTATTTGACAAATCTAAGAAATACGATACATTTACTGCATCTGAAGCCCTGTATGTCGGGGAATACTCAGAAAGAGAATATTCTTCCGTTATATCCTGTAATTCATAATTATAGGTTGAATAGCCATTATAATCGGTTACTTTTTTACAGGTGTCCTTCTCTACATCATATATATAATTTTTACTTCCATCTGACATGTAAAATTTCACATACTTTCCGTCATCCGTTATTTCCACAAGCACACGTGGGTATCCTTGAATCTGCGTCATATTAATTGGGCGAAAATCACAAAAACCTGCCAGCTTTTCTTTTTCATAATTATAAACCCATATCCCTACATAATCATACATAATTACTTTTTGATTATTAACATATATAATGGATGGCATAGTCGCTCCCATATGTATTTCCTCTTTTCCGACCTCCTCTGCCAAGGCTGTGAGAGACGTATCAAATAGTCTATTGCCAGATATTTTAATATAAAATAAAACCGCAACAATCAGCCCAAAGCAAGCCACTAATATTGCTATTGTTTTTTGTCCCCGTTTTTTATTGTGGCTTTCCTGTCTTGCCTCTACGATATACTGCTCGTCAATATCGCCCATTACTTCAAATAATTTATCACCTTTCATAATTCAAATCCCCTTTCCAAAAGGTAGTTGTGTAATTTTTTTCTAAGGCGGTTCAGAGAAACGGACACATTACTTTCAGATATTCTAAATCGGGTTGCGATATCCTTAACGTCATCCCCATACCAATATCTGCAAACAAATAGTTTTCTTTTACTAATGGGAACTGTTTTCAGAAATGAATTAATCGCATCAATGAGTTCTTTTCTCTGATACCTTTCATCCAGACTTTCGGAATTTGAAATCACTTCCTCCAGCTCATCCAAAATTAGTGTAACATGACTTCCGCCTCTCTTTTTTGCCCTATTCTTCTTATATAGGTTAAAGGATAAATTTCTTGTAATCTTTCCAAGGTATGCAGCTAACATTTGAGGTTTTTGTGGCGGAATAGAATTCCATGCGTTCAAATACGTGTCATTGACACACTCTTCCGCATCCTCCCGATTTCCTAAAATGTTATTGGCAATAGTCTCACAATACCGGCCATACTTTTTTGATGTTTCATCAATAGCCATCTTGTCCCTATCCCAGTATAATTGAACAATTGCACTGTCATCCATACCAAACACCTCCTCACCTATATACACAACTTTTTGAATCTGAATCTTACATTTCTTTTAAGCATCCATTTTGCATCATAATCACTTCATCGGCATAAGTCGTAGCTTCTTGTGAATGGGTTACAACAATCACACACTTCTTTTTGTCATGTGCAAGCTGTTGAAAAATTTCCATAATCGCCTTTTCATTATTACCATCAAGGTTTCCCGTCGGCTCATCTGCTGCAAGAATCGGAGAGCCTCCTGCTATCGCACGTGCAATTGCCACTCTCTGCTGCTCACCACCTGAAAGCTTCAATATCTTGCGGTTTGCCTTTTCCTTGTTAATACCCACTTGCGAAAGTAATTCATAAGCCTCAGACAGGCTATTTGAGTTACTGTTCCCTGCAATGTTCATAGAAAGAAGGACATTCTCCGTTGCGGTAGCATTTTGAAGCAGGTTATAGCTTTGAAAAATAACACCAATCTTCTTGGAACGCCAGTCATCTCTGTTAACAGCAGCAATGTCCTGTCCATCATAAAGAATTTCACCGGATGTAGGAATATCAAGACCTGCGATAAGGGAAAGCAAGGTGCTTTTACCTGCACCTGATGCACCCGTTACACAATAGAGCCGTCCCGTCTCAAAAGCACAGGTAATATCTTTGAGGACCGGTTTTTCTGTTTTTTCATATTGATAGGATACTTTATTTAGCATTAATAATTCCATTGTTCACTTAATTCCTTTCCGATAAAATTTTCATAGGTTCATGACGCATAACCGCAAACACTGCACAAAGTCCGGAAACAATACTCAGGATAAACGCTAAGCCCGCACTGAACCACACAGAAACTGTTGGCAGCGATATGCCGATATTTGTTAAATCACCCAGCAACGTTGCTGCAACCGGTTTGGTCAAAACCAGACCTGCAAAGATACTGACCGCAAAACCGACAAACATAACAACAAATGTTTCATAAATCATCCCCCGTGCAATACTTGATTTTTTCATTCCCATAGACCGCAGAACACCAATCTCATATTTGCGCTCCCTCACATTTATGATAGAAATCAATAGGAGAATTGCAGCTCCTATCAGACTTGCCGACAGTGTAAATATTTCAGCAATACGGGCAATGTTCTTTAGGGGATTTGTATTTTTTTCGTACTCTTCCGTTGAATACTCCAACGTGTGATACTCGTTAAGTCCCTTACTGCGCAGCTCCTGCTCAAACAGCTTTGCATCTTCCGGATTATTCAGAATAAAAATCCCCTCTACCAAATCAATATAGTGAAATCCGCTGTTCATCAGCGTATCATATGTGGTAAAAATATCACCGTAAAACGTTCCAAATGTTATTGCGGTAGCCGTATTGTAATAGTCTCCGTATATACCTGTAACACTAAGAGACATTTCCTCCTTGTCCATTGATCTGCTGATTCCCGCAATGGAAATAGTATCTCCAACCTTCAAATTATTTTCCTTGGCAAACTCGGAACTAATAATACACTCGTTGTTTCTCTCAGGAAAAACGCCCTGCTCCAGCTTGCGTTTTCCTGTCGTAAAATCTTCCAATAATGAAATGTCAGTAAATCCAACAAGACTACCAATACTGTCATTCTTGTAGTCCATGATTTTTTCCACTTCATCCTTCCCACCAACGACTTCTTCCAATTCCTGTTCTGTAGCCACACCGAAAAACTTCATAAGTTCATCTTTACTCATACCTCCTAGGTCCACGATTTCCTCCCCCTGTCGAAGATTATCCTGAACAGGCTTCAGCGAACTTGATGTAACTGCACAGGACGCATGGTATAGTGTCTGCTTTACATATTGGGAATCTGCGTAGTATTCGTATTCTGAGGCGTCCGGCATCAGAACCTCAAATTTTTGCTCCATTGTAATACTTCCGTCCTCATTTTCTATTACCTCCGGTGGATGCTCACGCTCTAATTTTTCCCAGTCATATTCAATTTTTGCCTGGACGCCAAAACTATTTTTATAGCGTTCAATGGCAAGATTTGAAAGTGTTTGAATAGAAAAGGAAAGCGTTACAGATGTGAGTGTAAATATGGCAATCAGCAGAATCACAATATTCCTTCCCTTATTTCTCACAAGATTTTTTAGTGAATTGTTTAAAATATACATTTTTCTACCTCCTTTATGACGCCATTGTACATTTGCAAAATGGAGTCTGTATGGAGTTCAAAAAAACAAATAAACCATAACAACTCATATGTTTATCGAGTTGTATTTAAGCCTATTAAAAATATAAAACAAACCGCATTCCGTTCTTATACGGTTCAAATGTATAGGACAATTCGCATGCACTGAGAATCCTGTCCGTCAGATAGAGCCCAAGTCCGGTACTGCCTGTATCCTGTTTTGAACTTGTCGGATGATAAAATGGTTCCCCAATATGTGATAGCTCCTCCTCCGACAGCGGCTTACATTCATTTTCAACAATTACAGATTTGTCCTTCATATAAATCCGTATTGAGTGTTCCGCTTCCGTATATTTGACGGCATTGGAAAGCATATTGGAAAGTGCTTTCTTCACAAGCTCCTCTGAAATTATGGCACAGAAAGCATTCTCTTTTGAAAGCGTCATCTGAACATTCCGGCTCTGGGCTATTATAATGTATGGTTCTGTTATTTCTTCTAAAAGTTGTCCAACATCTATGTTATCTTTCGTCTTTGCAGCAGTAGAAGCATCCAGCTTTGATGTTTCCAATATACTGCAGATTAATTCAGTCAGGCTCTCCAATGATTTTTGGCACTCTTTTAGGTAAGTATCTCTGTCTTTGTATATACCCACATTATAAATCATTCCATCAATCATTCCCCGAACAGCAGTAACCGGAGTTTTAAGCTCATGGGAAGCAAGCAGAAGAAAATCCAGCTTTTCCTGTTCGGCCTTTCCTACCGTTTCAATCTCCCGCTCCAAATCAAAAATTGTGGTTAGCAGCTTTTTATACATGTCATTGACATTTCGGGACAGTGTACCGATTTCATCATTTCGTTTTATTTGGCAAAAGGCATCCGGAGCAAGAGACTGCATTTGAACCGTTGCCTGCGCAATGTCCCGAATCGGCTTTGTAATGGATTTAGAATAAAAGTAGGCAACAATTGCTGATATGATCAAACAAAGTATAAGCACAACAGGCAAAACCAAAAGTAAAACAGATACAGCATCTTCTATCGGTTGCAGAGAAACACTCAGGGATAAGTGTACCGTTTTTCCATCCATCGTCCGAAAGGTTTCCTCACTCTCGACAAGCTCATAATTAAATTGGATTTGATAGTTTTCCGTAATCTGTCCCACACCGATAGACTCAAAGCTCATTCCCGCTCTGGTTGAGCAGATAATCTCTCCATCTTCATATGAGGCAGTGCATCCGTACTCTCTTGATAAGGCATAGGAAGATACTCTGTCTGCAATCTGTTCAGAGGAAAGAAGCTGTAACTGGGCTGCAAGCTGTTTTGTCTGCGCTGTAATTTCTTTCTGCTTATATTGTCGGTAAAATGTAGGAAGAAAGCTGTAAATCAAGAAAAAAACTACCAGTATCATACTGACAATCAGGCAGAGAGAGTGGATAAATGTTTTAGGAAAAAGTTTCATGTTCTTCATTCGGTCACCTCAAATTTGTAGCCAATTCCTTTTACAGTCTGAATTGCATTACATTCTAATTTTTTTCGCAGATTTTTGATATGCGTGTCCACAATACGGTCAGAGATATCGCTGTCAAAGCTCCATACAGAATCAAGAATTTGTAAACGAGTGAGGACCGTACCTTGATTTTCAATTAAAACTTTTAAAATTTCTATTTCCTTTGTGGTAAGCGGAATTTGCCTGCCTCCTTTTGAAACCGTATATGCCGAAAAGTCAACCGTTATATCTTCAAATGTGACTGTCGTTTTATCAATAGGATTACTTCTTCTGATTAATGCTGTAACCCGCTTTACCAAAACCATGGGAGAAAACGGCTTTGTAACATATTCGTCCGCCTGCAGGTCGAAGCTCTTTACCTGTGTGTACTCATCGGCCAAGGCAGTAAGCATAATAACAGGTACATTGGATAAATCCCTAAGCTCTCTTAAAAGCTCCATGCCATTTTTCACCGGAAGCATAATATCTAAAATGACCAGATCATAATGGTCATTACAAAAATATGTTATCGCCGTTTCACCGTCATAAGAAGCGGTAACACGATAGCCTGCATCCTTTAAAAATTCACAGATGACCTGATTGGTGTTACGGTCATCTTCAACAACTAATATATGATACATACACATACCCTCCAATCCATATTTACTATAGCATATCTATGTGGAGTTTGTGTGGAGAACGATGAATAATAACAGAGAAATAGGCAACCAAAAATACAGGTTGCCCTTTTACAATATTACAGATTATACAATTATTATTTTTTAGCTTTTTGGTTTTACTTGTTATGGACAAATTGTGATGAAATAGCTCAATAACACATTTTTAATATTGCCAATACATCTTTATTATCCAGTTCTGCAAATCCATGTATTATACCATCTCCACATACAGCATCTGCGATTTGTGGTAATTCTTCAGATGGTATGTTTAAATCTTTCAGGTTGGAACTCAGCCCAAATGTGCAAAAAAACAGTTTCTCTAATTCAGTGCATATTATATCCGGCAATTGATTATCAGGTATATCTATTTCCAAAACATTTTTGGCAAATTTCATGTATACATTTTTATTTTCTTCTGTATAACAATATCTTATCCATCTGGGGATAATGATTGCCAATCCATGTCCATGGGTAATCCCATATCTTGCAGATAATTCATGCTCTATTGTATGGCAATTCCATCCCTGTTTAACCGGACCATTAATAAAACCATTAATTGCCCAGGAAGCCGCCCACATCAAATTTGCTCTCGCCTCATAATTAGAAGGCTCATCTATAGCAATGACTGTATTTTTTATTACTGTTTTTATGAGGCTCTCCATAATAGAATCTAACATTTCCAATGATTGCTGATTATTAAAATATACTTCTATAATATGACTTATAATGTCCACTGAACCACATACCGTTTGGTATTTACCAACACTATAAGTAAATTTAGGATTCAAAAAAGAGGCTTTTGGAAACAACAGAGGACTGCTCCTTCCGATTTTTTTTAATTCAACTTTATTGCTTATGACACCACCGTGATTCATTTCTGAACCCGTTGCAGCCATAGTCGGAACTGTTATCAGTGGGAGTGCATCATCAACTGTAGATTTCTTACAGAAAAAATCCCATGCATCGTAGTCGCTGCAGGCAGCGGCAGCAATCCATTTTGATGCATCAATTACCGAGCCTCCGCCAACTGCTATTAATAGTTCAATACTTTCCATTTTACAGATTTCTGCCCCTTTTCGGACAATTGACACATCCGGATTGGGTTCGACCCCACCTAATTCGACGATTGTAAATTCGTTTAAAAGATCTGTTATGATGTTATATAATCCTGTCGACCTTATTGATTGTCCACCATATACAAGCAAAATCTTCTTTCCAAATTGTTTTGCCTCTTTGGGCAAATTTTGTATCTGATTTTCCCCAAAGTATATCTTGACAGGGTTAAAAAAGAAAAAATCATTTATCATAAACGGATACCTCCAAGTACATCTGCACAGAAATTTATTTCTTCACAGGAGATTAAGTAGTCTGGCAAAAATCTTAAAACTCTGCCCCCGTCTGTTCCCTGAAGCAAAAGTCCTCTTTCCGCTGCCATTTTATATATTGTTTGATAAATTGGCCTGTAATTTTCGACATATGGAATGTACATATCCAAGCCTAACATCATCCCATGTCCTCTGGGATTTACAAATAAATCATTTCTTTCACACACCGATTTTAACTTTTCAAGAAAGTATTCCCCTTTTTTCCTATTCGAACTAAGCAGGTCATTTTTCTGAATATAATCAATCCCAAAGGAAATGATGCCTGCCGCAAATGGGTCATTTTGATGAGAACTGTAATGTGTCATTGTTATATTATTTTGGGCACATAGTTCTCCTTTGAATAACACAGCAGATACAGGATAACCAAACCCTATTCCTTTTGAAGAAACAACCATATCTGGAATCACATTAAACTCCTGATAGCAAAACCATGAGCCTGTTCGTCCAAAACCCGTCTGACTCTCATCAAAGATTAATAATATATCATTTTCTTTACAGATTTTATGTACCTCTCTAAAATAATTTCCGTCAGGATAAATCATTCCACCTACTGAAACAATGGGCTCCATGATAACAGCCGCAACTAAATTTCTATTTTCTTCGACTACTTTCATAAACGCACCTATACAGTCTATCGTGCTTGTTTCATCAGGTACTGGAACAGAAAAAACATTATTAATAATAGGCGCTGCATATTTTCCACCAAATGTTACGCTTTGCGTCCCTAAAGTTAAACCGTGATACCCCTTTTCAAAGCAAATCAAACCATCCTTTCCAGTAATGTGTTTTGCATATCTGATTGCAAATTCAACAGCCTCCGCACCAGTACTTAATAAAATACTTCTTGCGTCTAATTCTTTACTGATTTCATTGATTTTTTTAGCTGCATTAAGCACGATATCTGAAAGCATTCCTGAACTTGTATGAGAAATAGTTTTCGAAAGCTCTGTTACGCATTTAGAAAGTTCCGGGTTAGAATGACCTAATATTGTACAAAATTGTCCGCAATTCAAATCCAAATATTTATTTCCCTTTTCATCAAATATATAAGAACCTTCACCTCTTGTTATTATTTGTTCATGAAAGGGTATCACTGGTATCAGATAATTATCCATTGACTCTCTCCTTTACATATATTCATGTAATACATTATTTGCCACTTCACATACTTCACTTTCGCTTTCTCCTTCAAGTATAAAGAAACCTCTTCCCATAAGAGAATGTCCGTCCCTTATTTTCCTGCTTTCTCCCGGAACAAGATTACACTCATATTTTAAAAGCGAATACTTTTCTATAAGGTATTCTTTCGGTGGAACAGTATTTATCTTAGATTCCATATCAAAGTACCTAATCATATATATTTTATTTGTCTTTTTTATGTCAAAAGAAACATGTCCATTTTGGACATAATTGATAAACTCAGAAATCATGTCTATACCCGTCACCATTGGCACAAATATATCGTGTAATCTATGACCGGAAGGACGAGCTGACATTTCTACTACAAATAATTCCGATTCATCATAAATGATATCTGCATGAATAATTCCATTATCCAGCTTGATTGCAGCAACCAAGTCAGACAAAAAATGTTCAATATGATTTAACAATTCTACATTTTCATTGTAATTTATTGAAATATATCCTACACATTGCCTGTACGGAGGGGACGTAATTAACTTTTTCCTAACTAATATCAAATGAAATAATCCTTTTATTACTATGCCATCAATTCCATATTCCTGTCCTTCAATAGCATCTTCAACAATAAAATCTTCATCATATGGCATTTTGTGGAGTGATTTTTTCCATTCTTCTTGGTTTGTTATTTTAAGAACCTGTCTGCTTCCAGCCCCATATCTAGGTTTTAATATTACAGGCAGGTCTTTAGGGGTATATTCTTTTTTTCCAGCTTTAATCAGGCTGCAATTTATATTTCTCAATCCCAATTTATTCAAAGTTTCATGAAAAAGCCATTTGTCAGTACAAATTTCTGTGGTGTCTTTTTTCGCTCCAACCAATCCATAATGTTCATTAAAGGCACCAGTACTAATAAGATATCTGCCAATTGGCACTGGAAGAACAATCATGTCATTAGCTGGAATATCTATTTTGTCAATAACCTCATATATTTTTTTCGGATCTCTGATATCTACAACATATGCCTCATCAGCATATTTCAATCCTTCTGCATCCTTATTCCCATCAAATGCCAAAACTTTCATTCCATAATTCTGTGCTTGTCTTATGGCATAAATTGCCTCATCACTTGCACCAATTACAATTGCATACATATTTAATCCTTTCCAAGCCTATATACAATATTCCATTTGGTTTTCTATTTTACTCCCATTAATGAAAATATTTTATAATTATTTTTTTTGTGGTGCAACAAATTTCTTTATTTTAGGGCGGTTTTATAGCATTTTCAAATATTACTTACCAGTCTGAATCCCAGTCATCATAGCTGTCGTTCCAATCATTATCCCAGTCGTTGTCCCAATCATCATCCCAGTCATTATCATAATCATTATTATAATTATTGTTATAATCATTCGGATGATAATAACTGGAATCCTGAAAATCCATTATATCATATGAATCATAGTATCCACTTGACTCATAATAATCCGAATAATTATCAATCAGCTCATTGTCAACATCATTCGCATAGTACCACGAATTATCATAATAATCATAATAATAAAAGTCATTATCCTGACAATAATAATATGTATCATCATAACGGTAATATCCTGAGGTTGGTCCTTTGTGATAATTCCTCCGCATCATATAAAAAGCCGCCACAGTAATCATAACTACCATCAAAATAGTCATAACAGATACAAAAAACACCAAACGTCCAAAAGGCGACCGCCCACCTCTACTTGGATGATTATAATTATTTTGCTCAGGTGCATAGCTTTGATAATAGTTCCCCTGTTTTTGCTGTTCTATGCGCTCCTGCATTTTCATGTAAAGCTCATTTACCGCATATGCCTGATCATAGCCCTCATATCTCACCGACCGTGTACCATCTGCCTTATTCTTATATACAATAAACTTACCGGTTTCTTCATCCTTATAAATTCCATATGCCTTGGCTCCCCTGTAATCCATCCCGATATAGGTACGCATATCAGCAAGAGGCAGATTGTTATCCTCCGCCCACATTCTAAGCTCATCAATCGTTTTTGGATATGTCATTATTTCACCCCTCCTTTGGAAGCTTTTTGTGCAAGCACAAAATCCTGTAATGCTCATTTTATCATATAATCTTCGATTCAAAAAGAGCAAAATAAAACCGTCAGCACAATTACTGACGGTTTTTAACATTATTAAACTGATATGGAATATTTTGATTCAGGCACTAGCTGTACCCTCCGTTTTGATTTTTGTTTGTTTTTCATAGTAAACCATCTTTCATTTGTTGTTGATTAAACAACTCAAATTTTGCATACTGGCTCTGATATAACTGCAAATACTCCTCTGCCTGCACTTTTCTCATTTCTGAGTTTTGTCTTAGGATTTCTATGTATTTCACACGTCTTTTCCGTCTTTCTTCCTGCCGGGCTCTAAGCTGCTCCTGCTCCTCCTTTGTAGGACCGGTAATTCTTCCAGGCGCTGTGACTGTACAGTTTACCACATCTCCGTTTTCATCCAGATTAAACACATAACTTTTTCCTGCCTGATGCTCTGCAACATTCATACCGTAGCCTGCTGCCACCGTGTTATCCCAACGGTCATAGTCTTCCTTCCATTCCTGTAACTTTTGCATAATCTTTTGGGCATAAGCAGGGTCTGCATCCATTTTCTCCTGCAGTTTATCCGGTATGAGAATAGCAATGCGCCCGGAACCCACACTGCTGTAATTCCTCTGCAAATCACTGCGTGTCTGTGGCGGATTTGCCCCCTTTGGTCTCCAGTCATTTAATGCATCTGCACTTGTGTTCTTCTGAAAATACTCCCAAAAAGGGAAATCATTTCTCTGCCAGTTTGCCGAAGAAATATCCGCATTCCCCACGTGTGTTACTACATCATACTGTGGAAATGCATCAACAAAGTTGGTGGCATTCACTTTTCCGGTACTGTATGCCTTACTGATTCTTGAAATATAATCCGTTGAGCCTGCCATTTTGTTTGCGTAGGCCGCCTTGAAGGCATTTGCTGCATTTTTGTCTGTTATTTTTCTTAGGCGTTCCTCATAGGATTCACCCATATAGCTGTCTGTTCCAATTCCGTTTATGCTCATATTAATCCTCCATACATATATCTTCTATCCATTTCCTGTGCCAGCATTTTGCGTTTCAGTGCGCTTTCCTCTGCCAGCCTCTCATACTCTGCGTGTTTTGCTTCTCTGGCTTTACGGGCTTCAACAAATTCTGATGATGAAACAGTAAATTTTAGCTCACCTACCACACAAGCATGGTTAATTTCTCCGTTTCTATCAAATGTCATCAAAAAGCCTTCAATCTCTCCCGGAGTAGCATTAGTTAATAGAAAATTGTCCACTCGCTCCATTACTTTTTTCGCAAGTTCCGGGTTATTTTTCATTTTTTCTTCCAGTTCCGGCGGTATGACTATGGCTATCTTACCAAGCATAGAATTCATCTTAGCATGTACCTTCGGACTCTGCATATCCGGTTCCGCTCCTGACGGTGTCCAGCTCAAAACAGACTCATCCGCAGGTTCTGAAAAATACGCATCCCAAGGATAATCATTCCGTCCCCATAAATCTCTGTCAATCTTGGAAGTATCCATTACATTGTAATACGCTCCCAAATACTTTGATTTTAACATTTCCTTAAAACTTACACCCTCTGTTTTCTCCGCCGCCTTTGTAGCCGCAAGTTCCGCAAAACTCACGCCCTCTCTCTTTCCTGTCACTGCATTCTTCTGGTACTGCTGTGCCAGATAGTAGCCTTGTAATTTACCTGTCAATCCAAAGTCCATATTTAACATCTCCTTTACTCCAAAATACCCACCGTTTCCATGATGTTTTGCTCATAAGCCGAAACCGAAACCGCCTTTTTGATTATGCTGGTCTGATAATATCTCTCGTCTGCTTCCTGCTCCATCAGCTTGCGTTTCAGTGCGCTTTCCTCATTCAAACGGGCATATTCCTCACTCCTCTTTTTCTTTGCCGCCTGCTCTGCTTCGAACTGGCGTATTTCTTCCTCTGACGGGCCGGTAATATTACCACCATGACTTGAAGCACGAAAACGTGCAATTTCCCCATTTTCATCTAAAACTATCAAATGGGAACATATCCTGCCGGGTACTTGATTAGTAGCAATAAAGCTCTCCACTTTTGCCATTACCTGACTCGCCAAAGCAGAATCATTTTTCATTTTTTCCTCCAGTTCCGGTGGCACCACAATCGACTTCTGCCCCGCAATTGAATGCAGCCTTGACTGAACACCGGATGAATCCATAGCAGGATTCGCCCCATTGGGCTTCCAGTTCACAGTCGCCTCATCTACATCATTCTGAAAAAACTTCTCAAAAGGAAAATCATTTCGTTCCCATACCCCCTGCGGAATATTGGACGCATCCATTGTATGATAGTATGCTCCGGGAAACCTCGTCTGCCATATATCCTTAAAGCTCATTCCCACTGTACTTGTTTGTCCAGTCACATTCTGCGCTGCCTTTGCAGAAGCAAGCTCCAAAAAGCTGACACCGCCGCTGTCTGTCGTCTTTCCTTTCCGATAAATGTTCTCTGCACCATACCCGCTGATTTTTCCGAATAATCCATAATCCGTTATCATTTCTTTATATTCCTTTCATTATCTTTATGTCACTGTGCTTTTCATATCGAACATACACCATTGTCGGCTCCTCTGTCATTCAGAGTCGTTCTCTGCTCTCTTGTAATAAGTCCGAGCAGTTGTCTTTCTTTACATTAAAATATTTGGCATAGGCATAGCATTCATTTCATAAGCCGCAAACACGGAACTCATCGTCTCCTGTGGTGCCACATATGTAACCCTACCCAACTCTGTCGTATGACTGGCAAAAAAATCTGCCATTGTCTGTTTCCTGTTAGTTAGCTCTGTCTGTTCTCTGCGCTTCTGCGCCGCTTCCTCGGCAAGTTCCTGATATCTTTGCCGCCTTTTCCGCTTTGCCGCCTGTTCTGCTCTCACCTTTGCTTCAATCTTCGCCCGCACTTCCGGTTTCAGATCCCCGGTCACATATACATATCCCACACCTTTTTCATCAATACTCACGGCATAAGAATGCATCTCAAATCCATTCATTGACATTGCTGCCTTACATCTTGGAATAGCATCGAGCTCTTTCTGGATTATTTTTTCATAATAGGCGGCCTTCTCCGGGTCGTTTGCCATCTTTTCTAAAATATTGGGAGCGATTGCAACATTATTATATCCCGCTATACTTGCGCCGAAGTTGTCAATACTCCTTTGGTCGTTACCGATATTTTTCACCATCACGTTTGCGCCATACCGCTGTTTCAGATACTCCACATACTGCTCCTCCCGCGATGCGGAACTATTTTCTGCGGTCTGTTTTACGGTGTCCGCAAAACTGGTTTTCCCTGTGGCATTATTTTTCTGCGTTTTATTCGCATACTGATACATACCCATCAAAGCACTGTTTACGCCTAAAAAACTCATAGTAAATTCTCTCCTTCCTTCTGATTAGCCTTTTACCATGACCGACAATATGAATTTATTGCCTTCCGCAATACAGTCCATATCGCCGCCATATTTCACTGCACATTTCTTGATATTCTTCAGCCCAATTCCATGCACCTCCTTATTTTCTTTTGTTGATATAGGAAGACCGCTGTCCCTGTCAAACAGTGTCACACCATCAAAACTGTTTTCAATTTCTATAAAATACATATTCTTTGCCCTGAAAGACCTGATTGTGATGTATGCCTCCGAATCAGGCTGTTTCTCCCTCATTCTCACGCAGGCTTCAATTGCATTGTCCAACCCATTGTTCAGGATAATCCCTATGTCATAAGCCTTTATCGTAACGGCATCTGACATCATAAAATCAACAGCATCCAGCCTTATGCCCTTCACCTGTTTTTCCGCATAACGGAATTTACTGCCTACAACCGCATCACTGACGGCATTTCCTGTATGCACCTTTGTATCAAGTTGCTCCACAGACTGGTACATTCCGTCAAAATAATGCTGTATTTCATCCTCCTCATCCGTTCCATCCTGCTGATACTTTTTCTGTATCAGATTGTGTAAAACTGCCATTTGATTCTTCATGTCGTGCTTGACGGAACGTATTCCGTCATACAGATGTTCCATTTCCACTATGGAGCTCTGCATCTGTGCATTCTGGTTCGCCAGCACAATTTTTTCTGCCCGTTCTTCCTGTAGAGATACCATGTCCTGATATATGTGGAAGCTGAACACAATTGCCTCAAGAAGCACCAACGCAATCAGAGGTATAATAAGATACAATACCGGATATTTATCATACAACAGTACCGGATTGCCCTCTTCCACAACAATAATCAACAAACGCACAAACACAGCAACCAGCACACCCGCCACGGATGGAAGAAGATAAAAAACAACCTCCTTACCCATATTTATTTTTCTACTTCGGTTATACGATTTTACAATTTTTTTAATAGAGCCTAACAGCAAGACGCCTTGTACCAATTCCATAAATGCAATGTTCAGGCATGAGATAGCACTTACAGCCATAGGCACGTGTTCCAATAATATAGTTCCACTATCTATCTTGCGAACTACCATATTCATTATCATATTTCCAATATAAATCAGGCTGTACCCTGCAAAAAATGCCAGTTCACGCAGGGAAATAAATTGAACCACGACAAAAATTTTCAACAATATATTTCCCTGATACCAAAATACACAGAACGCAAATAAAACGATTGCAGAATAAATTAATTTCATAACAAGCATGGTGTTCGTCATCTCAGGGAATAAAAAATTGTCGCTAAGCTTTAGCAAAACCCATACAATTGCTACCGCCCACGTTGTACGTTTTATTCTCCACAGCTTAGGTTCCGCAAACCTGCTAAAGAAGAACTGTATGCAATACCCTTCAAATAAGTACATCATGACGCATAGTGTCTCTATAATAAATTCAGACATCAGCACCCACCTCATTTCTCAGATATCGCATATAGATTTTTACAAACTCTCCATATCTTTCCTTTGCCAGATATACACACTCGCCGTTACTTAGAGTAATGCTCTGACCATTGTACTCCATAACATATGCCAGATTCACCAGATATCCCCTATGACATCGAAAGAAGCTGCCACCAAGCTGTCTCTCCAACTCATTCATAGAGGCATATGCTTCTATCGTCTCCCTTGTAGTATGAATTCCCACTTTCTTTGCCCTACTCTCAATATAGAGTATATTGCCCTTTTCCAACGTAATACTCCGTCTCCCGATTTTGAAAAATAAAGGCTCCTGCCGCTGTTTTTTTCGCTTTTTCAGCTCCTTTTTTGCTCTTTGGAATACCTCTGTGAATTTGCTTTCCTCAATCGGCTTTAACAGATAATGGAACGCCGCCACGTCAAATGCTTCAAACACATATTCCCGAAGACCCTTTATAAATATCAGTAT
>CAMWGV010000034.1 GCA_947173945.1 uncultured Lachnospiraceae bacterium | reverse complement strand
CAATAAAAGAATTTTATGTGTTTAATAATTCGGCGCATAGTCCTATATTTGAAGAATCGGAAGCGGCATCTAAATTGGTTGAAGAGATATTAGAAGTAGAATAGTTGGCTTAGGAAGAGTTGCTACTATTATTGAGTAATCTTTGATAGAGCGCTAATTAGTAAAAACAAGCAACGCAATCCTTTGAGAAATCAAGGGGTTGCGGTTTTTTAATGTGTAAATTTGTATTCCGTGAGGGTTCTGTTGGCAAAATTGATGGCGTGTGATATAATAATTCCCACAAGTAAAATAATCGGATGGTTCTGAGATATCAGATGATGAATACAAGGGAATTGAGGATGCTTATGCAGCGAAAATCAAGGTTCAAATCGTTATATTTAATATTGTTGTGTATCACTGCCATACTGTTTCTGTTCAGCGGCTGCGCCAAAGATAAAAATGTAGAGGTGAACGAAACAAAAGAGGTGCCGGATTTTGTTGCACTGAATGAGGTGGTGCCCGGAAGACCTAATATATACCTGATTGTAAAAGTATTAGATAACAACTATTGGAATGTTATAGTAAAAGGCGTTGCTGACGCCGGACTGGACATGGACTGCAACGTCTATTACAGTGGGAGTGTTGTGGAAACTGACTGGGAGATACAGCAGCAGCTCCTGCAGAATGCTGTGGATGCGGGAGCGGACGGTATTGTTTTTGCCCCCGATGACTCTATTCGTTTGTCGGAGAGCGTAAGTCAGGTCTATAACAGCGGTATTCCGATAGTGCTGATAGATACGGTCGTTAATACAACGGATTACGGGATATGCTACATGACGGATAATCTTATAGCCGGACAGACTGCCGCAAAGGAAATGCTCGAACAACTACATAAAAGGGGGACTTCTGAGGATGAGGAGGTGTTTATCGCCATTCAGGTGGGATCGCCTTCATCACAGACCATAAGCGAGCGTCTGGCAGGCTTTTGTTCCTATTGGACAAAAAATGCACCTGAAAAGTGGCAGATTATTGACGAGGTGAAGAGCAACGAGGGCGATATTGACAAGGCGGTAGAATGTGCAAATTCGTTTTTTGACACGTATAAACAGATTGACGGTGTATTTGGCAGCAACAACGGCTCTACTGTCGGCTTTGCCCGTGCAGTAAAGGAACGCGGAAGAAACGATGTGGTTGTTATTGGATTCGATTATTCAGCTGAAATGGCTGACTTGATTAAGGATGAAAACTATTATGCGGCTACCATGCTACAGCGGCAGTACGATATGGGATATCTTGGTGTAAAGTCTGTTCTGGATTGTATTGACGGTGTCCCGCTTAGCTGTAAGTTCCAGGATACGGGCGTTGTGGTGGTCAACAGTGATACGCTCTCGGATGAAGACGTGCAGCAGATTATAAAATATAATGAATGAGGGAGTCGGGATGAAGAAGAAAAAGAAACAGAATTCGGATGCTGTGATTACCGGCTTTCTGGCGGGAAACCATGGTTCTTTTAATAAAATTATTGGCATATACCTCGCAGCCTGTCTGATATGTGTAATGACGATTCTTTTAGTGTTTAACGAACTGATTGAAAATCATGATGAAAAAATCGCCGGACAAATGTGTAACCTGATAGCGGAAAAGATAAACAATTCGATTCGTTATATGACCGACTCGGTTGAAAATCTCGCCACGGTTATGTCAGAGTTTGATCTAAAGGATACGGAGCAGGTATATCAGCAAATGAAAAATAGCGTGGAAAATTCGGATTATATCAGTATTGGAATTATTTGCGCCGACGGAACGGTTTATGCGCAGGACGAAGAAAAAGAGGAGTTTGTCAAGTGGAATCTGACGGATCACAGCAAGCCGTCAAACCATGTTGTATTTTCCGAACCGTTTCGTTCCAGTCTGACCGGGCAGTTGGTATTTGCAATGTTTTCTCCAGTTTATCAGGATGGAGAATTTTTCGGAGATCTCTACCTTACATACCCGCTTGAAAAAATCGAGGAAATGGCGTATACCAAAGCATTCAAGGAGGACACGGAGATCTGGCTTATGGACGCATATTCAGATAATATTATCCGCTGTTCCGGAAATGATGTGTTTCAGAAGGGAAGCTGGTCAAATCTGAAACTCGATAAGAAACGAATTAAGGAGTTCTCGGAATATCGGGCATGGGAAAATCTTATGCGCAGGGGGGAAGCGTCTGCGGCATTGACCTATACGATTGACGAGCACAGCTATACGCAGGTATTTGAGACTATTGATTTCATGGAGGGCTGGAGCGTGGTAGTTCGAGTTAAAAGCTCGGCATTGTCTGGCGCGTTGTCGCTGTTCCGATGGGCCACGGTGCTGTTTTCGTTCACGTTGGTACTTGCCTCAGGCGTTCTGCTGATGCTCAGTCACCGCCGTGAGTCTATGGAAAAGAAACTGTTTGCCAATCTTTCTATTTACGATCCGCTGACAAATGTAATTAATCGGCGGGCGTTTGAGTACTCTGCAGCGGAAGCTGTCAAGAGCAATGAGCGGGGCACCGGTGCACTGATGTTCTTTGATGTGGATTACTTCAAGCAGGTCAATGATAAATATGGGCATGATGCGGGTGATTTTATTCTGGTGGAATTTGCAAAGTTGCTGATGAAGCATTTCGGTGAGTGCGGTCTGGTATCCCGCTATGGCGGCGATGAGTTTGTGGTACTTGTGATGGGACTTGACCGGAGCGATGTGGATAAGCGGGTGGAAGAGTTGCGTATTGAATGTTGCCAGGTTAAGCTGACGGAGGAACAGTGCCCGAATCATGATTTTGAATTGCATTTCAGCTGCGGTATAGCGGCATATCCGGAGCATTCCAAGGATTTCCGGGAATTGACCAAATGTGCGGACAATGCTCTGTATTCGGTCAAGAAAAACGGCAGAAACGGCTACGGCTGGTATGATGTAAATCATGAATGACGTTCATTTGTTTTATAGTTAAAAAGACGAATACTTTTAGAAGATATAAAAGCCCTCTTCAAATTCGTCACCATCAAAAGAAGGATTCCCGTAGTTGATTATTTTTTCAATGTTTTCCATGACAATGTGACGGGGATGAAAGATATAGACAAATTAGGAATTGACAGGGATGGAGAATAAATGATAATTCGTGAGTTGATTAACTTGGATTTTATCAATCAGTAGGATTTGTCAAGGCGAAGATATGGGTTGTTGTGCTTTAGAATGTAAATGTCAGTTTGTAAATGACTTATTTTGGCTCTAAAAATTTTTAAAACCTTAGAAAATAGGATAATAGAGATAACAATTTGGGATAGTCTCGTTCTTTGATTGTCATACTCTTGTTGTCCAAAATATCTTTTAAATTCTGACCATAACCGATGTAATCATATTCATTTCTGATAAATGGTATTATTTACATTGCCTTTGCAATTGTGTTCCTACGATAAACTGAAATTTATCAATTTGGTTATACGTTCTTTTTATACCGCTTTTTCTAATATTCTCCATATTTTTTCATATTTACTGACTCTCTCTGGAAGTTGTTTTAAACATTATCCTAACTTTTGATATTTTACTATTTGTTGGATTTTTGCAATACGAGACGATGAGCAGTCTTTGAAAAATCAGTATCTTTGTATTTGTTATTAAAATCATCAGAAATTTCTACTTTAATGTTATATCCCAAATCAAGATATTTCTTAATATTTTTAGAAACTAGCTCACTAAATTTCCCATTTAAATAGTAGTGAAGATGTCCCTTAGAGCTCAATAGTTTAGCATCTTCAATCTTCTGCTCAAGTGTCATCTTTACAAAAACCTCCCCCCAATCCGATTTATTGTTCTATATTATCTTTAGGATATACCACTATGCAGATAGCCTTCCAAAAGACTAGCATGTGACTTCCCATCCTCGATAATTGCCAGTCTCATATAATGTTCCATAGAATTTTGCATGGTTCATTATAATATGATTATTTTTTTATTTTACATCTTTTTCCTGAGCTTCTAGTTCGCACAACAGATTCAGTGCTTTTTGCCTTTCGTTTTCTTTCAAAATAAATTTTCCGCTTTTTTCATCCCGCTTATAACCGAATCCAATCAGCAACCGTATCGTTGTCGGTACATCCAAACCCAATTGTTCCGCCATTTCAAGTGCTCCTACTTCGCTTAATTGAACCAGTCTGTCTGTTAGCTGAACTGGTCTAACATTCTTTTTTGCAAAGTAATCTTTGATTTCTAATATTGTAGGAACTAATAAGCCGATTGCCTCAATAGGAAATCCCAGTTCAATTCCTCGTGACTGCAAAAAAATGCAAAACAATTCCCAAGCGGTGACAGCGAGAATTCTTCCTGGGCCTCCCGCTGCTGGATAGCCGCTCTCGACATAAATTCCTTCTTTGTAGCATTGTGGATGTGTCGCTAGAAAATCCCGCACGGTCGCTGTCTCTATCAATACATTCCATTCCAGTTTTCCGTCAATCAGGAGATATGGCAGTTCGTCATCGCCCATCATCTGCAAAAACCCTCCCGGATAATGACGGATAAAGGTATTCACCATCCCCACGACATGGCAAACGCTAAGCAATGGAATATCTGTATTCTCTATTTCTTCTTCAAAAGCGGTGTAATTGTCATTGTTCATGACAGAACTACGATAAATTTTTAAAATCATGGTAATCTTCATCCTTTTGTGACGACGCAAATTTTGTATAAACACCAGCTTACAACTGCGATGGCACCCTTTCAGTCATTCCTGCATTTGTGTTATAGTATGTTATGAGATTTCTCTGTATGTTCCTCTGTATTAATACACCTTTTAACATCCTAAGCGTTATACTGGTTGAGGTTCTTTTTGTCGATGCCGCAAGAGAGTTTTAATATTCCTTACAGAGTTGTTCGATAAAACGCACAATCGCATTAGGAATGCCAAAATAGGATATGGGATATCGTTTAAATAACTGTAATAGCGATTCAATTACCCCTCAAAGTTATTCACGAACAACATAAATATAAAACAGATTATATATATAATAACATTGTAGAAAACATTATGCAATTCGTAAATTGATGAATATATTTTTAAAATAGTACTGACAAAATATGCAATACATGATTTAAAAAGGTATAATGTGAAAGAAAGATTGACATGGCAAAAATGAACTATATGATGACTGTTGAAGATGTTGCTCAGGAATTGGGCGTGTCAAAGCAGAAGGGGTATCGCATTATCCGTCAGCTCAATGAGGAATTAGCGGCTGCCGGATACATGACGGTACAGGCAAAAGTTCCACGTACATATTGGAGCGAAAGATTTTATTCCGGAAAAAGAAATATTGGATAAGGAGGGAGAAGGAAAGGTTTGATTTGTTGGTAGATTAGATGACAAAGTGGGAGGGGTAACAGAGCAGCTAAAGGAACAGGCTCAGATGCTATGGGTTGAAAGATGAAGTAGAATACGGAATAAAACACAAAAATAATGGAAGATACAGCCATATAGTGGTATAATCTTACATATATTTGCAGAAAAATGACGAATGAAAGAAAGTCATAGTCATTTGTGGAAATTGGTGCTTAATAAAAAATGAAAAATTCGAAACTTTAAAAGAAAGCGAAGATAAGCGGAAACATTATTATAGGGCTTAATAAAGATGAGTTTGTTTCTATGGAAACGATTGTAAAAATATGCGACGTGCTTGAATGTGGTGTTGGCGATATTTTGGAATTTTCAAAAGACTGAGGAGGATATAAGAGTGGCAGCAAAAACAAAGGCGAAAGAAGTTTCCATGGAAGAGGCTTTATGGAAATCTGCGGATAAATTGAGAGGTTCGGTAGAACCGTCTGAATATAAACATGTGGTATTAAGTTTGTTTTTCCTGAAGTTTGCAAGTGATAAATTCGAGGCTCAGAGAGCAAGAATTATTGCTGATGGCATGGAGAAATTTGCAGATAATATTGCTTTTTATACCAAAGATAATGTGTTTTATCTGCCACCGGAAAGCAGATGGTCTTATATTATGGAAAATGCCAAACAGGATGATATTGCTTTAAAGATAGATACGGCGCTTTTTACAATTGAAAAAACGAATCCAATTCTGAAAGGCGCGTTGCCGGATAACTATTATTCTCGATTACAAATTGATACAGTCAAATTGGCATCTTTGTTAGATGAAATCAATAAGATTGATACCACAAAAGATAAAGAGAACGATATTATTGGTCGTATGTATGAGTATTTTCTTAGTAAATTTGCTATTGCAGAGGGAAAAGGAAAAGGAGAATTCTATACGCCTAAAACGATTGTAAACTTAATAGCAGAGCTGATAGAGCCTTATGACGGAACATTATATGATCCGTGTTGTGGTTCCGGAGGTATGTTTGTACAGTCCATAAAGTTTATTGAGGCACATCATGGGAATAAAAAGAAAGTTTCGATTTATGGACAAGAGTATACAAATACAACTTATAAGCTGGCTAAGATGAATCTGGCAATTCGGGGAATCTCAGCGAATCTTGGAGAGATGGCGGCGAATACGTTTACGAATGACCAGCATAAAGATTTGAAGGCAGATTATATTATGGCAAATCCGCCGTTCAATCAAAAAGAATGGCGTGCCGCTGATGAACTGACAGATGATGCTAGATGGAATGGCTACGAGGTGCCACCAACAAGTAATGCAAATTACGGATGGATATTAAATATTGTATCAAAAATGTCCCAAAATGGAGTGGCAGGCTTTTTGCTTGCCAATGGCGCATTGTCTGATGATGGAACAGAGTTAAAAATCAGACAAAGGCTGATTGAAAATGATTTGGTGGAAGCTATTTTAATTTTGCCGAGGAATCTTTTTTATACGACTGATATAAGCGTGACGCTTTGGATTTTGAATAAGAACAAAAAAGAGCGTACAGTGGATATGAATGGGATAGAGAAACATTATCGTAATAGAGAAAAAGAAATACTCTTTATGGATTTGCGACAGATAGGCAGTCCGTATGAAAAGAAGTACATAGAATTGGCAGAGGAGGATAGGGCAAAGGTAGTAGAAACATATCATAACTGGCAGCAAGTGGGATACGAGGATAATTATGAAAATATACCGGAATTTTGCTATTCTGCTAGATATGATGATGTGGCTGAAAAAGGCTTTACCCTTGTGCCGAGCAGATATATTGAATTTGTGAACAGGGATGAAAATATTGATTTTGATACGAAGATGAAGACTTTGCAATCAGAATTGAAGGAACTGTTAATTGCAGAAGAAAAATCTAAGGTAGATCTTTTGAGTGTATTTAAGGAGTTGGGGTATGAAATCGAATTATAAGAAACTTGGTGAATATATTCGTCAAGTAGATATAAAAAATAAAGATTTGAAAGTATCTCGATTGTTGGGGGTAAGTATTAGCAAAGCTTTTATTGAGTCTATTGCAAATACAGTAGGAACGGACTTTTCAAATTACAAGGTGGTTCGTAAGGGACAATTTGCATATGGACCGGTGACATCAAGAAATGGAGAGAAAATATCAGTTGCATTGTTAGAAGAAGATGAATGTATTATTTCAAGCTCATATATAGTGTTTGAGATAGTGGATGTTGAGAAATTATTACCAGAATATTTGATGCTTTGGTTTAGCCGACCAGAATTTGATAGACTTGCAAGATATAAATCTCATGGTAGTGTCCGAGAAATTTTTGATTGGAATGAATTGTGTGATATACATTTACCAGTTTTAACAGTAGAAGAACAAAAAAGTATTGTTATGGCATATAAAGCGGTAAAAGATAGAATTAAGCTTAAACGGAGGATAAATGAAAATTTAGAAGCACAAGCTGAAGCAATTTACAATGAGATGATAAAAAACAATGCCACAAGTTATATAATATCATCACTAGAATCTACAAGTTCCATAAAAACAGGTAAATTAAATTCCGAGGCAGCCGTATCTAATGGCAAGTATCCATTTTTTACTTGTTCACAGGAAACATATCGAACAAATACATTTTCTTTTGACCAAGAAGCTGTTTTGCTTGCTGGTAACAATGCAAGTGCTATATATCCTTTAAAATTGTTTCAGGGCAAATTTGATGCTTATCAAAGAACATATGTTATTAACTCAACAAATAAACTTGTGTCTAATAAACAGTTATATTTTATCTTGAAGCAACAGTTAAACGAGTTTAAAGGAATATCTTCTGGTACTGCAACTAAGTTTCTTACAATGAAGATATTAAATCCTATACCAGTAATTATTGCACCGAAAAAAGTAGCTGAAGCTTTTATTGAAGCAACAGATAAGATATTTAATGTTATATATCAAAATCAAGATGAAATTAAACGACTAACAGAACTGCAAGGTGCTTTGCTTGCGGCTATTTTAAACCACTAGTTATCATTTGTGTGTTACCAAAAGGAGAAAGTAGTGCAAAAAGTAAAAGAACACTATGTTCCACAATTTTATTTGAATAAATTTACTGATGATAATGGATTATTACATATATATGATTTGAAGCAAAAAAAGTTTTATACACAAAAACCGAAAAATATATGTTATAAGAAAAATCTATATGAAACGGAATGGCAAGATGCAAATCCAAAACTTGGCAAGTATGTGTTGGCTAATAAGATTGAAAATGAATTTTGCAGATTTGAAAGTGAATTTGCAATACTGCTACAGAAAATTATTGATATATGTACTTCTGCACAAAATCCCAATGCCATGATATTATATGGCAAAGAGAAGGAAGTATTGTTTCGTTTTGTAGTTAATCTTATGGTTCGTAACCCATTATTTATGGAATCACTTGCATTATCTGAGATACCAGAGGAAATAAAGAACTCAGATGAAATGTCACTTTTTAGAGCTGATATGTGTAAAATGGGTTTGGGTGGTGCTGACTCCATTTATTTGGCTGCTCAAAAAGAAGTAATGTTCACCGACGAGATAGAAGGTAGTTTTCCATATGAATATGCCAAATATTTAAAAAAAATTTCTTTTACGTTTTTTTATTCTTTGAATAGCGATTTTATTACGAGTGATATGCCAGTACTTTTAGGGAATGATTGTATGATATCTGATGAAATTAAAACTTATTTATATCTTGCGTTAAGTCCTAAGATTGCGATATTATTTGGTAACTATAATTTGCCCCAAATACGTAAAAACAAAATGATAAAAATAGAAAGTGAAATCGTTGATTTGTTTAATATTAAGATTCTAAAGCATCATAATAATATTAATATGCTGATTGGAAATTCAAGAGAAATGATTGAAAAATACGTATAGCGAGGAGATGAATAATATGTCATTTAATGAACACGCATTAGAAATGTCTATCATAGAACTCTTACAAAATAAAGGCTACACACATCAGAATGGTAGCGAATTACCTCGTGAAAAGTCAGAAGTGTTGTTAATAGATGATATAAAAGAATATTTGCGTACCAGATATGCTTCGGATGCACTGACAGAAAGCGAAATTGATAGTATTATTCTCTCTTTGCGTACCGTAGGTGGAACTTTGTATGAAGCAAACAAAACAATAATGTCCATGCTAATAGACGGATTTGTGTTTAACCGTGAGGATAGAGATAAGAAAGATATATTTATCGAATTATTAAACTATGAAGAGCCAGAAAAGAATATTTTTAAGATAGTAAATCAGTTGGAGATAGAAGGATATAATTATCAGATTCGTATTCCTGATGCTATTATTTACGTGAATGGACTTCCACTTGTAGTATTGGAATTTAAGACTGCTATACAGGAAAACACAACCATAATGGATGCATATACCCAATTGACCGTCAGGTATCAAAGAGATATTCCAGAGATTTTTAAATATAATGCCTTTGTGGTTATTAGTGATGGGGCAAACAGTAAGTATGGTTCGTTGTTTACACCATATGAATTTTTTTATGCTTGGAGAAAGGTTAATGACGATGATAGGGAGATGGATGGTATAAGTTCTTTATTTACTATGATAGATGGTCTGTTTGCGCAGGACAGACTTCTTGCAGTGGTAAAGAATTTTATATATTTTCCTGATGCTACAGATAAAAATACGAAAGTAGTATGCCGTTATCCACAGTTTTTTGCAGCCAATAATTTGTATAAAAATATAAAAGCACACATGAAGCCAAATGGTGATGGCAAGGGCGGTACATATTTTGGAACGACTGGTTGTGGAAAAAGTTACACAATGCTCTTTCTTACCCGTATGATTATGAAAAGGAGTTATTTCAAAAGTCCAACCATTTTAATTATTACCGATAGAACAGATTTAGATGATCAGCTTTCTAAACAGTTTGTTGCTTCTAAGCAGTTTATTGGGGATAACAATGTAATAAGCGTAGAATCAAGAAATGAGCTGCGGGAAGAATTAAAGGACAAGCCAAGTGGTGGAGTGTATTTGACTACAATTCAGAAGTTTAGGGAAGATACACGGCTTTTGACAGACAGGTATAATGTTATCTGCATTTCTGATGAGGCGCATCGTTCACAGATTAATCTTGATATGAAAGTAAAAATTACGAATGATGGCGTAAATAGAACCTATGGTTTTGCCAAATATTTGCATGATTCTTTGCCCAATGCAACTTATATTGGATTTACTGGTACGCCAATTGATGCAACAGTGGAAGTGTTCGGAGATATTGTCGGACACCCATATACTATGACAGAAGCAGTTAAAGATGAAATAACAGTAAACCTTGTTTATGATGGGCGGGCGGCAAAGGTAACTTTGCGTGAGGATAAGCTGCGTGAAATCGAGGAGTATTATGATAAGTGTGCCAGTCTTGGAACTTCTGAAGAGCAGATAGAAGAAAGTCAGAAGGCGGTAGCTCACTTGGATGCTATTATTGGTGATCCCGATAGATTAAAGGCAGTGGCAAAAGATTTTGTGGCACATTATGAAAAAAGAGTAGAAGAAGGTTCTACAGTAGCGGGTAAGGCAATGTTTGTATGTGCAAACAGGATGATAGCTTATGAATTTTATCTCAACCTGATGGAACTATGTCCGGAATGGAAAGAAAAGAGAAAAGCACCGGAGGGTGTAGAACTAACGGAGAAAGAAGAAAAGGAATTAAAACCCATAGAGAAAGTTCGCCTTGTTATGACAAGAAATAAGGATGATGAAAAAGAACTTTATGAAATGCTTGGTACAAAAGAAGATAGGAAGGAGCTGGACAGGCAGTTTAAGAATGTAAAATCCAATTTCAAAATAGCTATTGTAGTAGATATGTGGCTGACGGGATTTGATGTGCCGTGTCTTGATACGATTTATATTGATAAACCGATTCAGCAGCATACATTGATACAGACAATTTCCAGAGTGAATCGTGTCTATGAGGGCAAGGACAGAGGATTGATTGTCGATTATATTGGTATCAAAAAGAATATGAATATTGCGCTTCGTAAGTATACAAATTATGAGAAAGAGGAACTGGATGATGTTAGTCAGGCAGTGACGATTGTTTTGGATCAGCTTGAAGTGTTAGATCAGATGTTTCATAACTTTAACGCAAAGGACTACTATATAGGAAGTCCGGTAGAGCAATTAAATTGCCTTAACAGAGCGGTAGAGTATGTTCAGTTGACGCAGGACTTAGAACTTCGGTTTATGACAATGGTGAAGAAGATGAAACAAGCATTTAACTTGTGCAGTTCCAATGAACAGTTTACCAATGAAGATATTGAAAAAGTGCATTTTTATCAAGCAGTGCGCTCAGTATTGTTTAAGCTGACAAAAGGTGAAGCACCAGATACTTCTCAGATGAATGCAAAGGTTCGCAAATTGCTTGATGCAGCGATACAGTCTGATGGTATTGAGGAGTTATTTGAAACAGGTAAGCATATAGATATTGACATTTTCAGTGATGAGTATATGGCACGAATTGAAAAGATTAATATGCCAAATACGAAAATTAAGGCTTTGCAAAGATTGTTATCTTATGCCATTGAGGCGTTTAAGAGGGTAAACAAAATCAAAAGTATTGAATTTACTGAGAGAATGAAGGCAGTTGTTGAAACTTATAATAATCGAAGGAAGGATGAAGCCTTTGCAAATGAGGTTCTTGATGATGTGGCAAATCAGCTTGCGGATTTAATACATGAGCTGAAGGCTGAAAGAGATTCGTTTAAAAGTATAGGCATTGATTATGAGGAAAAAGCTTTTTATGATATCTTGCTTGCAGTTTCAAAGAAGTATGAATTTGAATATCCGACTGACAAGATGATTGAGTTGTCAAAAGAAATTAGGATAGTTGTAGACGATAAGACAAAATATACCGATTGGTCTACCAGAGAGGATATTAAAGCAAATCTGCAGGTGGATTTAATTATTTTACTTGATAAATATGGTTATCCGCCGGTTACGATAGATGATGTTTATAAAGAAGTGCTGGAACAGGCGGAGAATTTTAAGAAGTGTGCGAAATAGTATATACAGATTTGTATATGAAACATACCAAAATGGACAATTGTCTATGATAGTAGAAAAAGGTAGTGTATAGAAGCAGAGAGAAAAGTTTTTAATGGGGTATATGCCTAGATTGGAAACTGATAATTACTAAAAAAGGCAAGGGGTGTATTTTGAATACACCCCTTGCTTTTTTAGTTGGTTTTAGATTTGGAAACTCAAATCCAAGAAAGCTTAGGCGAGTTATATACTTTAATAAAGTTTAAAAACAAAGGAGGTCACTCGAAATGAAAAAATATAGATACTTAAATCCCATCTTTATGATAATTCCTGGGAAAAAATTTTTTGAGAAATATTCAGGAAAAAAAGATGTGCAGGAAAATCAAGTGTGTAAATATATGGAAGGTCATACTACACCTGAGATTGACTCTAAGGTTAATAGTTATAGCAGCCACATTAATAAAATCTTTCTTAATACTGTCAAAGAATTAGAGCCTATGGTACAGGAGGCTAATTCAATGGTTATTGAGTTGAACTTATTGCTTGCATATAAGCTTTCAGAACCAACAGAAGAAATTGGTGAAGAAGCACAAAGACAGGCAGCAATTGCGATAGTTAACAAAGAGAAGATGGACAGGAGAAAAAGGGAAATATTAACAAGACTTGCTGAAATAAGAGCTGAGTCAGATATGGTGGATGAAATGTTACTCCATTATATCGAGAGAGCAGAAGGCATTTTGTATGCACGTGTTTCAAAGTACTGGTGTGGTGTTCTTTCTGCATCTGATGGGAATTTAGAGCATTTTCCAGTTATTCTTTATGGTAAATCTGCTGCAAGAGAAAGCTACACAAATAATAAAAAAAAGTTAGTTGAAATGATTGACAGTGCTATTTCATATGGAGGAGGTACCCGTGATGAAGAAAAAAATGAAGAATTCTGTGGATAGTAGAGCAACTGAAAAAAGAGGTATTAATAATATTAATACGTTAGTGGAAATTCCGATGTATGCACCTAATATGGGGCTTACACCTAAGGAATATCAGATTTCTCCTCAGTTAAATGATCTCGAAAAGAGATTTAAAGAGGAATGTGTAGAATTCTTATCCAAGGCTAGTCCAGATGAGTTTAACTCTAGTTATATGGATGCGGTGATTGAGAGAATCTGCATTGATGCGATAAGATTTATTAAGGTACAAAGATGTGATCATAAACAGTTAATCACTAAGATGCTTGCTGTGATGCATGTAGGTGATTATTGTAAAGCGGTGAAAAAACTTCAGGTTTATTTAAATGATAGAGATAAAAATGAAAGAGAATTAAAAAAGTGGAGAAGAATTTTATGGTCAGGTACTAGTTTAGAAGAGGAGGTGTAAGTTATGATAAATCAGAATAATGGTGGTTGCGATGCATTAACACAGAAAATTACATATGTTGACAGAAAAAGAAGTGAGAAGGGGTTACATGGGGCAGGAATGCCATGGTGGACTAATAGTAAGGCTAATCTTGTTCTTGTGCCAATATTCAGCACTATGGATGGAATGGTTTTATATTCTATTTTTGATGAATGCTTGATGCAAAGCGTATTAATGGGGATTGTAATGGCGTTTGGTGTTGCGGTAGTTCTTAATATTTTACCATTAATTATTGCAAGATTTGTTCATGCGGCTATGGATAGAACGGTTAAACATGCAGTATTGATTATGACAATCTTCATTGCTGGATTCTTATTGATTTATGGAGGTACAGTATACCTTAGATTTTCATATAGCGATATGTATGGTCATGAGAGTCAAAGTATGACACTTGAAAATACTGTATCTAATAATAACAAAGATGCAGATAATGATCTTAACAGTAATATGGACGATAGTAAAGGAAATGCTGTTGCTCTTTTGCTTTCAATTAGTCCATTTATTACATCTTTATTAGGATTTGGTATTGCTTTTGCAAGCGATGACGAAACAAGAAAGAAAGTTGAATATCTTGAACTTGAGAAGATTGAAATTGATGAAAAGATTTTAGATACTCAGGCTGCCATAGAACAAATGGAATATGCAATGAAAGAAGGAGTAGAATGGGATCTCGAAGCGGACGAACAGACTATGAATGCTGCAATTGAGGAGATTATAGCAAGATGTAACATTCTTAAGGCTCTTGCAAGACTATACCTCGCAGAATACTTGGCTAATCCGTCAGCTACTACTAAAGTATCGCAGGAAATGTTAATAGCAAATGAAAAATCCTCTGATGGAGGACATTCTGAAGCTAAAACCAAGTCAAATAGTGAGAATCCTGTAGAGGTTATATTGAGTACACCCGTATTAGTGTGATATTTCCAATTATTACCAAACAGGATTCTGTAGAGTGGATTTTAGAAAAATATACGAGGAGGTTTTATTATGAACAAGAAACGTATTTCGATATTAATGGTTGTATTTATTATCATGGGGATGACTACAGGTTGTGGCAAGGAAGAAGGAACAGAGGCAATTTCAGGATATGAAGTGTGTGATCATCATATTTCTGGTGATGAATATAGTGAAATCGACTTAGCGGTTATTGTTGGTGTACATTCTAATTGTGTAGGAATACCACTTAATTCGGCTTCTATCAATAATGCATTATACAATAGTTGTTATACGCATGGTTCGGTATCATTTATTATCTGTGATGGAAATCCTAAAGTGTTTTATCAGGCAGATATTCCAAAGCCTAATAAAAACGGATTAAGTAATAACAAGAAAGATAGTATTGCTGATAATTGCAAGAAGCAGTTGATTGCAGAATTAATGAAGTCAACTCCAGAAGTTCCAGAGGTTGATACATTAAAAGCTATTAATCAGGCTTCTCACACATTGAAAATAAATAGTTCATCTATAGAAAAAACTCTTATAGTGATGGACAGTGGACTTAGTACTGTTGGCTATGTTGATTTTACGAAGGGATTGTTGAGAGCAGAAACTAGAGATATTGTGCAGGCGCTTAAGGATGCTGAAGCTCTTCCGGATTTATCAAATGTTTCGGTTGTATGGATGTTTTGCGGACAAACTGCTAGTCCACAGAAGGAGCTTAGTGAAAAACAAAAGGCAAAACTTCAGGAAATATGGGAGGCAATCCTAACAGAAAGTGGTGCATTATCCGTGACATTCACAAGTGATATCTCATCAGAAATTGCTGATTCATCGTATCCGCAGGTGGCTATCGTTGATGTTGAGGAAAGAGAGATAGAAGTTGCCCAATCGGTAGAGCCGATTAAGGTTGAGATAAAAAAGCCGATTAAAACGAAAGTGCTAGTAGACAATGAAAGCGTACAATTTGTAGGTAATAAAGCGATTTTTGTTGATGAAGATTTTGCATATCAAGTCATCGAGGATTTTTCAAAAGAGTTGATAGCACATCCTGATAATAAAGTCTACGTGATTGGCACGACAGCTACAGGTAATGAGCAGTTCTGTAAGCAATTATCTAAAGATAGATCACAAGCTGTATGTAATGTTCTGATTTCTTATGGGGTTCCAAAGGAACAGCTTATTCCTATGGGACTTGGGTATACAGATCCGTGGCACATTAAGGATGTGGATGAAAATGGATGTCAAATTGAGAAATATGCATGCCAAAATCGCAAGGTTCTTATCGTTGATGTAAATGGGGAAGATGCTGCTAAATTAAATTAAGGAGGTTAACAACAAGAGTAATTTGTAAGAAAGTATTAATTGGTTTTGTGGGCAAGTGCAGAATGTCTATTTCTGCACCTGCCACAAGAAATAAGTTGATGGAATTAAGGAAAGCAATTCCCTATATAACAGAAGAATTGGATGAACTATATAAATTAAGCGAGGGTTTAGAAATCGAAGTTTCAGGTACTCAGTTTTACTCTGTTGAAAAAATACTCGCAATAAATAGTAGTAATAAGAAGCATGGGTTAGAGAAAGACTTGGTGCTTCAAGGGAAAGGAATTGTTGATTGGATAAGGGTGCAACAACAAGAATTTATTCGAGTTGAAAAATTATGAAGACCAGTATATGAAATCGGTTCATAAATATCCGGAATATACTGGTGTGTAAACAACATTCAATTATTAGCGTATGAAGATCATTTGATGGTTCATAACCGCAGTGCACATGGTGAAAAACAGGGATAAACTGACAAAAACATTTGAAATTCAAAAGGATAGAATTATCTGAAAAAAGGAAGGGATTTTTATCATTAAACTAAATGTAGGCGAAGTCAATGTTTATAAAAGATTTATAGAAAAAATGGAATTGCTTTCTCGAATGCACCAAGAGGGGTGTTTGTACTGTGAAAGCAGGACTATATGGCAGCAGCAATGCTATAATATTAATATGGTTTATTATTCACCAAGAATAATAGCACTAATGAAAGAAAACAAAAAATATAGTACAACATACTATGATGATATATATTTTGCCTTAATTGAAACATATGTAGAGATTACAGGATATGTTCCGCAACCGTATTTTAGAGTTAATCAAATGTGGTTAAAAATCTTAAATAATAATTTGCCGGATGATAAAGAAAAGAAAAAAGCATTAAGTATATTATATTTGAAATGTACAGCGAAAAACGCTGAGTATATGATTAATGGGATAGATGACATTAGGAAATTAAGAGAATATAAGGTGTTATGCGAATAAAAATAAGCAAGGTCCTGTGGAAAGAACGCAAACGTCAAATTACTCGCCTATACTAAAATTTCAACATGTAAGAAACTCTAAAAAACACGAAAAAACTAGTAGTTTTTTAGAGGAGCTAACCCACATGGCTCAAACAACACATGATGTAAGACTAGATGTTTCACAATACAGCAAATTGTGTTTGTGCAATTGCCATGGTCTACAGCATTTCAGAGACCGCAAAGCTGAATTACCTAATGTCTTAGTCAAAAGAGCATTCGGATGAATGCAGGAAACCTCGCCGCTAATAAAGCGGCGTTTGATTTGGTGTTCTGCGGATGGTTTGATGGTTTGACGTTTACGAAAAACCTTGCTTTTCATTTGTATTATTGTTTAATCTTTGACTTATTTTAATTTGTCAGTAATTAATTTAAGATAATCGGACAATTTAGTTAAGAAAATCATTTTGAGTTCTGCTGGAGATTCATTTTCAGAGGCATCTGTCATAACCTCTTTATAAACATCCATAAATAGTTTATTAAACATATCATTTTCATTCAATTCAGGGAAGCCACCAAAAGCCATTATATAATTAATATATCTGAACTGTTCATCAAGGCTTCCCTTTGGATTAAATAAATCACATATATGCTCTTCGGGGATGTATTCTCCCAAATTCTCATCACACATATAGTCACCCTGAACAGTGTCATAATGATGTATGTAGGATAATAAATAGACACCTTGTTTGATTTCTGATGAGCTCTTTCTTAAATACATGTCTCTATAACTATCGTATGTCATAAAAGCATTTCTATAGGGAGAACTTTTTCCTGCCAGGATATTAATTTGTTCTTCTGACAATCCGTTTTGTGCAAGCGAAAAAACACGTAAATAATAATCTTTAATCGATAGAGATTTTTTAATTCCTTGTATGTCTTTCCGATATTTCTCTAGTATTTTGTATATGGTGTCATATTTTCGTTTATTGTAGGGCCGATCGCAGTCTTTTTCGTAATCTTCTTTATATTTTTGAATAATATAAGCAGTGATATGTTCATCATCAATAAACTCATCGAAGATTAAGCCGTTGTATGTCACAAATATAAGTTTTGTCATCAGCTCATTGCTGATTCCAAACCCATCATTAGCAAAGTCACACCAATCTTCCATAGTAAACGACTTATAATTCTCAGGAGCATCTTCGGAAAATATGTTAAAGAAGTTAATCCACTCTTGTTCCTCCCATGCTTTCCAGCTTACGCAAGAGAATAACATAAGATAAGTGGTATTTCGCGTACGGGCAAATTCGTCAATATGTTCATCTACATATTTTTCTAGTGCATCTATACTATTGATAGTTGCTATTCCATAGTCTTTGTGTTCGTTAGTTATGTGATATACTAATGTTTTATCAGCTAACCTCATCTTTTTGATTCTATCTTCATAAGATTTGTTAAGCTTCAGATAGTCTCTGTACGAAATATGAAGTTTAAGACAGCAAAGTACAATGAAATCATCCAATGAACGTGCAGAGAGCTCTTGTTGATGAATGATATTGCGGCAAAATGAAAAAATTTCATTCATATCATCAATTTCTAATACAAATAGCAAACGGTATAAGTTTGTTCTTTCAAAGGAAAGCGATTTTTGATTATTGTTTTTGTAATCACGAATTTTTTTATCAAAAGTAGAAACTTCACTTTCATCGAGTAAGATATCTTTAGATTTTTCTCTAATAGATTTTATTACAATCTTATCTATAGTTTCTTGATCGGAATTTAATTCTAGATTTAAGTTTAAGGTTTCTATAATATAATTCCTTAATGAATTCCATGAGCTATAATTCGAAAGATAATTATTTATATCCAATACCATTTTGTTACCTCCCCTAAATTATTGGTTTGTATTCGAATCCGCTTTAGGATATAATATATCCCATCATAATTAACTTTATCATAAAAAAGTGTCGTATTCAATTAATATTTGAAATATTTGTTAGGAGATGATGATAAAAGTGAATAAATATGATTCTAAATTCCCTATAGATTTAACCATAGGTCCACTAGAAATTGAATTATATAATAACACAAATCGTGCAAATGCTACTAGAGTGATTAAGTATCGGGTACTTGAAAGGTTGGATCATAGAGGAAACACCTGCGTCTGCTATAAAGCAATGAAGAAAATCAAAGGAAAAAAGGACGAAATTGTATTATTAAAGGTATTTTATCCAAGAAACCATGAGTTGAGTTTTACATTTGAGAATGGATTGCCTACTATAAACGAAAAGTGTAAAGAGTTGATCTCAGAATACCAATCGTATATAAGTTCAATATATAGGATTCAGGAATTCATGACAGACACAAAATATAAGGAAATTAGAAAGTATTTATGTGTTGAAAAAGATTTTGAACCGCTTTTTTCAGATTGTGTAAATGGATTAAGTACTGTATACTGTGAAAATTTGTATCGTGGAGAATTATATTGGAAAGATACTGCAATTAACCGTAAAGTTGGATTATCTCAGGTTATTCAAACTTCAGTATCGGTTATGGAGTTTTTAAAACAACTTCATAAGGTAGATAATGGAATAGCATATGTAGATATTAAGCCAGAAGATGTGCTGATAAGACGTGATGAAATGGCTGAAATAAATTTTTCTGATGTTTTGTTTTTTGATTTAGATGCAGTTCTTGAATTCGGTGTATATGAATGTAAAAAACTAAGCATTACAGAGGCATATAAACCAGCATATTTCACGGACAACAATGAAATAGAGATTGGCAACTCCAGTGAAAATTGTACTTATGCAAAGGGCGTTAAGTTTATGGTCACGGAAAAGGTGAAAGGTGAGGAAGGGGAAGTAGAGTTTTGTTCTGATTTGGGAGAATTAAAATCCACTAAAGAATTTTTAGATGAATTCTTAAAAGGAGATAGTTTAGAGGATGAAATTTCACAGATTAAAGAAGATGATGTAATACAAAAACTTAATGGTGTAAAAACTGCATTAGAGAATAATGAAAAGGTAAATCGACAAACAAAGGATTTACCTAGATTTGATTCCTTTAGAAAAATTTCGAGTTTTTTATTAATAATCTTATATGTATCATTTGGTTTTACATCATATAACGCGATGACACATAAATTTAGCTTTGGTGGATTTTATTATGATAGTATTTGGATTGTATCAGTGATATGTGTTTTTATTATTATAGACACGATTTTAATTTACTATTTTGCACAAAAGTATTCCCATACAAAGGTTGGTTTATATTATTATGATGCTGTAGATTCACAAGGACATAGAATTAGGAATTTTGAATATAATGCGTTTCGATTAGGAAACACAAGGCAAAAAACGACATTTCAAGATGAAAGCGTATTACATAAGTTACAACAAGGTGCAAGGCATATATGGTGGATAGTATTAATATTAGGAATATGCGTAGGATGTGTTGTTATAAGTGTAGTATTTAAATCATTACCATTATTTTTTGTGATAGGTATAGCATTAATATTGGTATTTATGTGGGCAGATTATTTACCCGCATGCAAAAGAGATTTTAAGGCTTATTTGGATTTCGTAAGGAATGATTGTAGGGATACTAACTATAAGAATAGGTTTTTTGAGAAATATTGCTCGGATTTGGAAGAGTCAGCATATGATAATATTGATTTACAAAAAGCCATTTTTTATGGTGACGAGTATGAAGAATCATTACAAAAAGCAAAATTCGGGTGTCCATTTAACACGGATAGCAGATATTATTATAATAATGTGCATTGTAGGGATATGAGTAGGTTGCGTAAATGGATAATATGGAAAGGGTATTCTGAATGTGATGATTTTAAAGGGTTTATCAAGGGCTTGCCTAGCAAAAGAAAATATGACGAAAGATTGAATTATGCTAAGGAAAAGCAAAAAAGCACAGACGGAAAAAATCGAAATGTTGACTTGAGGTACAAACCTTTGCATATGAAACAGATTTATAAAATGACCTTTGATCGGTTGAAAAATGAGCAGTTAATTAGTAATCTGATTCTAGTGGTTTTGACAATTTTAACAGTTGTATTGGTAGGTTTATATGATTACGAAGAAGGGGTTATTTATTCATGCCTTCCTGAAAAGAAATATGTAATTATTACAATGATGCTGTTAGTGATTATAGGATTCATTAATGTGTATCAAACTTTTAATGCTAAATCATATGAAAGAGTAGTAGCAGAAATGGCATATAAAAGTAGATATGTTAATGTCAGTGATATGCATTCATTTACGTTAAACGAGCTACTTGCAAGAGATATCGTAACTGGATATGTTCAAGAGATTGACATTGAAAGAGGAACGACGAGGTATCAGGGGGCAGTGATAGGTAAAGTTGTTGGAGAATCTGATGAAGAAAGAGGGGAGAAGATTGATCAATATAATCAATTAAATCGTCCTCTATTACATTTCAAACAACAGGCATATAGACGTCATTTGTTGATAATGGCATGGTGTGTTTTCTTAATCTTGTTTTCTATGTTTGTATGGATGTATGGACAATATTGGTTGGTTTGGCCGCTATTAATATTGACTATACTGGTTCAAATGATTTGGAAAAAGTTTATTTTGCCCGATTTTGGAAAGAAAAAACTTATTAGGAGTATAGAGAGGTGTATAAAAGATTATGAAGATCGACAAAGAAAAGGATCTTAATAAGATTAATAATAAAAAAGGAAAAAAGAGAATAATAGCGTATTTCTTTGCTGGTTTGGGTGCTATCATTCTTTTGGTAATATTAGTGAATATCATTAAATACGAATCAATAAAAGTAGATTATAAAAAAACTTTAGAGCGGGAAATAGAGATTTCTTTGACTGAAGACATTGATAAAGTTGATTTGGTTGGACTTTTGGATAGTTATGGTGTTCCTTACTCAAGCAGTGTTGATGAAAGTTTTATGGATCTTTTGGAAAACGAGTTGGTTCAAAATAATCAGTTTAACAGTAGAATAGATTTATATAATCTATACATTAACAAGACATGGCATCTTGATGGCATCTTCAATAATAAGGTAACAATAAATGAAATGATTGACATGAAGAACTTTGCGTTGGATTTTGTCAGATATAAATATGATACTAAAATAAAAACCACGTTAAGTTATGATTATAGCGAAGAAAATGGTGAAAAAAGTGTATATGACTATGTTGCATCATTGAATAATCCGGTTGTTCTGTATTCTTGCAGTGCGAATGATTTGTTTTATTATTTTGGAACATCTCTTGAATCGTTAAATTTCGAACGAGGTATAGAGTTGCTGAGGAATCTAGATAACGGTTTGGATTTCCTTGAAAATAATGTACAAAGGAATATAAACACAATTATCGAATGTAATTCCAAGAGCCAAATATTTGTGATGGGGATATATGTTCCGTCTGATAGTTTTTTTATTAATAGGGCAGGAAGTGTGGTTATTGATAAAATAAACGACAGATTAAAACGTGTATGCGATAGATACGATAATGTTTATTATGTAGACGTCTCAGCAGTATGTTTTTCTGTTTTAGAAGATGACTTTCATCCTGATCAAAATGGACAGAAAATTATTGCAGTAAAACTTGCAGATACAATATCTGAAAATCTTAAACCTGTAACAGAATATACATATAATACCACTGAAAAGGAAAAAGTTACACAGGATGAGATTACTTGTGATGAGTTTATAGCCCAGTTTAGGGAATGTGAATTACCAATGAGAGATTATATTGAATATTCGGTTGCCATAGAATGGACTTTTGATGAATTGAAATGTAAAAACATATCTTTCGATTGCTTGAATGATATAGAAAATGATATCGTTGACAGATTATGTAATTCGGTAGATACTAAAATGTTTGAGCAGGGGTATAAAATAGTTATGATTGAACATAAAATACTTGATGGTATGATTGAGTCTAACTTTTCATTGCATCCAGAAACGAAGCAAAACGATAAGTTAAGTTTGATACAATACTATGACGATTAATTTAATAATTGTAATTAAGAGCCGGACTTGATCTGGCTCTTTTTATGTTGGAAATCGAAAGCGTTAATTAGAACACTTTCTGATATTATAAAGTAAATAGAAAATACTAAATCCTATTTGATTATTTTTTAAGGAGGAAATGTACTATGAGAAGAAATGTTAAGAAAATTATTTGTGTTATGATAATGAATATTTCCTAGTGACTTCATTGAGTAGAAAAAAGAAGTAGATGTGTTTGGCATCTACTTCTTCCTTTTACATACATATGATGTAATTATAAATCCTTAAGTATCAGCTCCTCGGTAATTTGAGAAGATTATCTGAAGGGGTGTCATTAGGTTCGGAACGAACGTATTTTTCGTAATTAGAACTTAATGCAGGAATTAAATCCGGATACGGTGAAATATTAACATAAATGCTGTTGGGATGAGTTTTAAGGTGATCATATACATCAGCCTTTTTGTAGTATCCGGGATTTGTACAGTCTTCGATATAAATCTGATCGATTTCTGTTGTTTTGGTTGAATTTGCGCAACCGGGTTTCATTTTGATTTTTGTTGCTTTCATTTTTTGTTTCTCCTTTTGAAATAATATTGTAATATATGTGAACAATAATAGAGAAACCTTAACGAATAAACGTTCTGCTTGAGTATAGGAACTGAACTGTGGTACAATGCTTTTGGGAAAGTACATATGTACGCAGGAGACCAGTATTCTATTCGTTAGATGCTGGTTTCTTTTTTATTGGAATTTTCCGTGTCCATATATAATATAGCACTAGCAATAATAAAAGTCAAGATAAAAATTGTCCCAATATTGACAAATTTGTCCCAATATGTTAAAGTGTATATAACAAAGAGAAATTAGGAGTGGATCATATGAAAAAGAAGAGCGTTATTAATTTGATTAAATATTATGCAGAGAATAATGATGTTGGTTTTCGAAGTGAAGCTTATGAAATAGCAAGATATTTTGACCAAGCTGGAGATTATCAGCTTGCGGAATATATTATGGCATTGATGTCAAATGCAAATACGTTTGTCCCACAAATGAACGAGAATCAATCAGCATTGTTTGAAAAAGTGGAGAGAACTAATGAACCTTTGTGGTTGCCAGATGATATTATGCAGGATTTGTTAGGAATAGTGCATGCGGTAGCACATAATGCTGGCATAAACAAATTTCTTTTTCAAGGAGCCCCTGGAACAGGTAAGACTGAGGCGGTTAAACAGTTGGCACGCATTATAGAAAGAGAAATATACATGGTTGATTTTTCAGCCATCATTGATAGTAAAATGGGCCAGACACAGAAGAATATGTCAGAACTATTTAAGGAAATAAATGATTTTGTTCATCCTGAAAAGGTCATAGTATTATTTGATGAGATAGATGCTGTTGCTTTAGATAGAACAAACACTAATGATTTGCGTGAAATGGGACGGGTAACATCATCGTTGCTTAAGAGCATGGATCGCATGGATGAAAGAATAGTGTTAGTCGCAACTACAAATTTATATGAGCATTTTGATAAAGCATTAATAAGACGTTTTGATTCGGTTATTGATTTTAATAGATATTCTAAAGAAGATTTGATGAATATTTCAGAAGAATATTTGAACAAGTTTTTAACCAAATTTAATTTAGCGAAGAAAGATATAAGATTATTTAGAAAAATAATGCTGTTGCTCTCACCATTACCATATCCAGGAGATTTGAAAAATTTGATAAAAACAGCAGTGGCATTTAGTAATCCGGATGATGAATTAGACTATTTTAGAAGATTGTATTATACAGTTACAGGTGAAAAACCAGAAGATATTAAGAAATTGCAAGAAGAGAATTTCACGATAAGGGAAATTGAAATTTTGAGTAAAATACCGAAGAGTAGTGTTGCCAGAGAATTAAAGGAGATGAGTGAAGATGAATAATATTTTGCAATTAAAAGGTCAATTTCAAAAGCGAAAATCACCTAGTGCTTTTGGGCCTACTAATTTGCCGAAAGGGAAAGCTGTTAGCACCGAGCATGTTTTGAAATTGAAAAATCAGTTACAAGATATTATTTTGTTTTGGAAGCAGGAAAAAACAATTAATGGAGCTCTGGTTAGTGTACATTATAGAAAGGTTGTGGCAAAGAGTAATAGAATACAACTTTTGCTGTCAGATGGGGGGAAACATCCAAACCAATCGGTAAGAGGCTCAAAGTTCTCAGAGGGTTATAATGACGAGAATAAATGGGTGAAAAAACATGTATTTACCTATTTCCTACCTACTGATTCTTTGCAGAAATCAGTAGTTCTTTTGGATAAATGTGCAGCAACTATACAGAATTTTTACAATGGAAATATTTCAAGCGACGATACAGAGCGTATTAATTCAGGTGTATATAATGATAGTATTATGAGTAAAAGTCCGTTCTTAAAAACACTTGTAGATTGTTTCTATGTGGAGGACTTTCGCATAGACCATGCTCCTAAAACAGCGAGTGAACAATCTATTGTAACCATATACAAAACGGGTGTTGACACGACAGAATTGTTAAGCAAATTAGGCATAAACATGATTAATGCTAAAATGATAGATGAAACAACTTTGAGAATGGAAAAAGAAGAAATAGAGATTTTATATGATAAAGCACCTTATTTGATTGCAATGAGTGTTAAGAATCTTGCAGAAATTGTTTATGATATTACAGATAGTGAAGAATATGGAGAACAAGTCTTGATTCCAAAGCCGGGAAATGAACCAATTGTAGGCGTTATAGATACACAATTTGATAAAAGGGTATATTTTGGAGATTGGGTAGAGTATCAAAGGTGTATCAGTGATGATATCGAATTGCATTCAGAGGATTTTTTTCATGGTACAGCTGTAACATCAATCATTGTTGATGGTCCTTCTCTCAATCCCAAGTTGCAAGACAATTGTGGTAATTTTAGAGTTCGTCATTTTGGAGTAGCTACGGCAGGTAGATTTAGTTCATTTGCAATATTGAAGCAAATTCGTGATATTGTTCGAAATAATCGCGATATAAAAGTGTGGAATCTATCATTGGGTTCCGCAATGGAAATTGATGCAAATTTCATATCTCCAGAGGCGGCTGAATTGGACAAAATTCAGTATGAGTATGATGTTATTTTCATAGTTGCAGGCACAAACAAAAGGAAAAATGCAAACATCAACAAAATAGGTGCACCAGCGGATTCGTTGAATTCATTAGTTGTGAATGCTGTAGATTTTAGCGGTAAACCAGCATCTTATACACGAAGAGGACCAGTGTTGTCTTTCTTTTATAAACCGGATGTTTGTTACTATGGAGGAGATGGTCCTGATAAAATTGTGGTTTGTGAACCTTTGGGTAAAGCAACGGTAACAGGTACATCTTTTGCTGCACCTTGGATAACACGTAAAATGGCATATCTTATACATGTTATGGGATTAAGCCGTGAAGTGGCAAAGGCTTTAATAATCGATTCTGCTGCAGGATGGGATCGACAAGATACCATTAAGTATGAAAAGGGATATGGTATCGTACCGAAGAGGATTGAGGATATTTTGTATTCTCGGGAAGATGAAATTAGATTTATTATGTCGGGAAGTATTGATGAGTACGAAGTATACACTTATAATATTCCAGTGCCACAGGATATGAATGCACATCCTTTCTTTGCAAAAGCAACACTTGCTTATTTTCCGAAAAGTGATCGTAATCAAGGCGTTGATTATACATCAACAGAGATGGACATTCATTTCGGAAGAATTGCGGAGCAGAAAGGTAAAGCAGTAATTAAAGCTATAGATTACAACAAACAAGCAGAAGAAGGACTTAATACAATTTACGAGGAAGACGCACGTAAATTATATCGCAAGTGGGATAATGTCAAACATATTAGTGAGGCATTGAAGGAAAATGGTCGTCCGCGCAAAGCATATCAATCAGGGATGTGGGGATTGAGCATTAAAACAAAGGAAAGACTTGATCCGAAAGCTGGCAGAGGATTGAGGTTTGGAGTTGTTGTAACTTTGAGAGAAATGAATGGCGAAAACAGAATCGATGACTTCATAAAAATGTGTATGATGAGAGGTTGGGTTGTTTCCAGACTTGACGTGCATACACAGGTTGATGTTTATGTTAAAGCTGAGGAGGAGATTAAGTTTGAGTAATGGAAAGGAAGATTGATTATGCGTCTTTACAAGCGTGTAATTTAGAAGAAGTTGTAACTGAGAAAGAATGTCAATTGTAAGTTGCAAATTGTTATCCACAATTACAATAGGAGAAAGGAGTTTGTGGTGTATGACAAAAAAGATTATGTATGCAAAATCAAATCTTAAAGGGGATGCAAAAAAAGTTGTTTATTGCGGAGATTTGGATAAAAATGACTATGAAACTAAATACAAAGGGCATATGACTTGTATAAAAGGGTGTTCGGCTAAAATCAAATTTACTGAAAGAAAGAATAACGTTAAATTTTTTAGTACATGGAATAAAGAAGGACACTTGCACAAAGAGGGTTGCCCTTATCATGTTGATTATAAAGGAAAAGTAGGTAGGAAAAAGCTTAGTGCTTATTATGAAAGTATACAATTGAGTGAAGAAGCTATTTTGCATCGATTACAAAGAAAAATGGAAGGATTACTTAGACAATATTCTGATGAAGATATTATTGATCCACCAAATGGTAGCATGGAAGTCGATGGAATGGGTGAGGATGAAGTAGTAGTATTTGAAGGTGATGAGAGTGGAAATAAGAGTGAACATATACCACGAATTCAATACGAGGATGCTGAATATATAAGTACTGATGACATTGGATGCAGAAAATCAGTTTATGGGTTTATAAGTAACGTTCAGTTGGAGGAAGATAGTAATAAAAGAAAATTTGCATATTTCAACTTGGCAACAAAGCATAGTACAGTAAATATTGCTTTTCCAGAGGCGTTTTATTCGAATGAACTGTCAGCTGGGATGGATGAATTTGAAATATACATATCAAAGGTAAAAGAATTAGTAGAAAAACATCCAGATAAAATTATGGTTATTGCATATGGAGATATAACTAAAAAGAAGAAAGAAAAAAATGGAGTAAATGTTTCCGTTATTTCTCCAAATCGGGTTTTAGTAAATAATAGAACATATAAGCAGATTGTGTATGGAGAAATCTAGCAATTGTAATAGATGATGAAAGATATTCGAGTGAGCATTGGTAATATGATGAGGCATTCAGGTATATGATAGAAAACAATGCTGCTTTGGAAGAGTATCATCATAAATTGATGGGATTTTATATGGAGCATAGAAAGACTACGGCGGGTCAGGAATTCGGTTTTGTAATTTACGGATCTGCAATTGCTAAAAGTGAGTAGTTGAAAATGTGGCACTGTGGGTTGATTAAATCTGCAGTGTCCTTTTCAACAAGATAAATCCAAGTATAATTAAACTTGAAAATGTGCTTAGAAAAAGAGATGAATTATTGAGGTACAGTATTATGTTAATATTTTGTATAATATTTTTTTGCATTGGTGTTGGAATAGAAATGGTTTCATTTCATAAGCCAATAAAAATAGAGTTTAAAATATCATCATTTGACAGTTTCAATTACGCATTTGATATGTTTTTTTTGATAACTACGGTGATGGTACTAGAACTTTCAATTAATCAATGGCAATTAGCTAAATTTAATCCTATAGATTGGAGGCTAAGATTTCTGAGTCGGGCAATTGATGGTGGACTGTTAGTTGCAATAGCATTACCGATAATGTCTGTAAAATTTGGGAAATGGGCAATTAAATTTAATTTAGATTTATGTAGTGAATATAGCATAAATGCTGTTAAAATTTATTATTCAATGTCAATAGTTGCAAACTGTATATGGTTTTTAGTAATGATTGGGCAACATAACATAAACGATGGTCCTGAAGTGCAGAGTACACTTAACAGAGTTATTATATGGATGCTAAATGTTGTAGGTACTTGGTTCGGTATTGGTTTTCACTGTGACGGAAGAATAAATGAAGAATTGAAAAATATTAAAAGAAGTAAAGCGAAGACAAAGGAAAGAGAAATGTTAAGATATAGTATTCCGTTTGTTATTGCATTTGTTATAACTTGTCTTTTGTTATTAGCTCAAACTTTTAAAATAAAATTACTACAATAT
>CAMWGV010000033.1 GCA_947173945.1 uncultured Lachnospiraceae bacterium | reverse complement strand
GGGGAAGTTATTCGACTGTTAAATCAAAAACACTGAAATAATTTTGTTAGTAAAATCTATAAAGAATCAAAATAAGAAGCGTTGGGGAACTCTTATTATATTAGAAATCTTTTCTGTTGTTGTTTCTGTAATTTTATATAATTATTATGAAGGCTTACCGGGATACGGTTTTATGCCTGGTTTTACATATTTTGGAGAAATTTTAATCAGCTTTGGTATGGCTATTATTTATTCCATTACATTCTTTATTACTATTTGCATTATGATATGTAAACGCAAGCTTCAAAGTGATTCCTTAAAAAACAAGGACAAAAAATAAAATATTGAAGGGAGAACTTTTATGAACGAAAAAAGACAGGCATACAACCCATTTTTGCCGATTGATGAGTATATTCCTGATGGAGAACCGCACATTTTTGATGGAAGGGTCTATCTATACGGCTCCCATGACAAGGAGGGCGGCTACACATTTTGCATGGAGGATTATGTGACGTATTCTGCCCCTGCCTATGATTTGACCGACTGGAGATATGAGGGTGTTATTTACAAGGCATGTAATGACCCTGAATATCCCACTAAGAAATATATGTATGCCCCTGATGTTGTGCGTGGAAATGATGGCAGATACTACCTTTATTATTGCATGTCCGGTGATTACGGGTTCGGCGGCTATACAGGTGCCATTAAAGTGGCAGTATGTGACAGTCCCTGCGGCGAGTTTCAATTTTTGGGAACTGTTCAAAATCCTGACGGCACTCCCATGAAAAAATATGTATGCTTTGACCCTGCCGTTATAAATGACAACGGAGTCATTCGGTTATATTATGGAACCCAATATGATTTTGAGGAGAGGGAGGATTTTGAAGAAAATCCTGATTATATTTTACAGGAAATGGAAATGTTTGGCAGGACTAAGGAGGAGATTTTAGCCTACAGACAGGATGAAGAAAGCTGCGTAAACGGTAAAAAGGGAGACAGCGACAGCATTATGGGTGCGGCTACCCTTGTGCTTTGTGATGATATGCTCACCGTGAAGGAGGCTCCTAAGCACATTATTCCTTACAGGGTGAAAAACACGAGCTTTGAGGCACATCCGTTTTTTGAAGCTGCATCCATGCGCAAGGTGGGGGATAAGTATTATTTTGTGTATTCCTCCTTCCAAAACCATGAGCTTTGTTATGCAACAAGTGATTATCCTGACAGGGATTTTACTTTTGGAGGCACAATTGTGTCGAATGGAGATATAGGCTACGAGGGCAGAACTGTTAAGCACAATATGACGGGAACAACACACGGAAGCATTATTGAAATCAATAATCAGTGGTATGTATTCTATCACAGGCTTACCCACAAGTCCGATTATTCAAGGCAGGCATGTGCGGAAAAGATTAGTCTTCTCGGCGATGGAAGTATAAGACAGGTTGAACTTACAAGCTGTGGATTAAATGATGGACCGTTAATCGCAAAGGCGGGATTTGAATATCCGTCAACAATTGCATGTATTGTCACAAATGGTCATATGCCTCACGGCTGTAACAGCATTTACAAGGATGCGTTTCCAAATGTAACCCATAAGGGTGAGGACAGGTTTATTGCAGAGATTGAGAACAATACATTGATTGGATATAAGTACCTTATTTTTGAAAGTGTAAAGTCCATTAAGCTTACAGCAAGAATTGAGAGTGACAAAAATAGGGTTTTGTATGAAGGTCCTGTGCGTGTGGATGAGAGGTCAGGCTCAGGAAACACGGAAAAAAGGTCTGATACGGAAAATAATATATTGGAAGATAAATTATTTTTTGAGGTGAGGCTTACGGAGGATGGACCGGTTGCGGGCGAGATAGAGCTTTCGGATTGTGAGGAGTGGACTGTGTTTGAGGGTATTGTAAACGTACCTGACGGGGTGCATGGCCTTTTCCTTACATACAAAGGAAAAAAGAAGGTACAGCTTTTGACAGTGGCTTTTTAATCTTGTGGATAAAATTTTAAAATGGAAAATTCAACGGTGAGTTGAATTTATCTCATTATTTCTAGTATGCGGTTATTGTTTATAGCAATCAGGTAAGCTATCATAAAAGAAAAACGGAGGTCTTTATATGCTAAACAGCGTTAAGGTCGGCAGCTTTATAATGGACAAGCGTAAATCCATAGGGCTTACCCAACAGCAACTCGCACAAAAATTAAATGTTTCCTTTCAGGCTGTATCAAAATGGGAAAACGGAACGACATATCCTAATATTGAAATATTGAAGGATTTGGCAATTGTATTAAATGTGACTGTCGATGAGATTTTATCGGGAAATGAAAAGGAGGCAGAAAGCTTATCCTACAGTAAGGCAGGCATTGATATTGCTTACACGGATACAATAAAAAAGGAAATGTCTAAGCACTTGGAAACAGATGATATACGGGTATTAAACGGATTGGGACAGTTTGCCTCCCTATATGATATTAATTTTCCCAAAATTAAGGAGCCTGTTTTGGTGCTTAAAGCTGAGGAGCCGGGCTCCAAGCAGAAAATTGCAATGGAATATGGTTATACCGAGTCCATTTGTCACGATATGATTAATCACTTGGTAAATGATATTGTTGTTATGGGAGCAAAGCCTTTGGCAGTGTTAGATACAGTTATTTGCGGAAATGCTGAGAAGGACACAATAAACAGCTTAGTTAAGGGTGTGGCAGAGGCGTGCAGGGAAAACGAATGCTCATTGGTTGGCGGCGAAACATCCATACAGCCTCTTGTTGTGGATGCGGGAGTATATGTGCTTACCTCAAGCATAGCGGGAATTGTGGAAAAATCCAAGGTTATAGACGGTTCGGCAATTGAGGAGAATGACGTGATTTTAGCAGTTGCCTCGAACGGTCTGCATACAAACGGATATTCACTTGTAAGACTGTTAATGGATAAGCTTCCGCAGATTAAGCTGGATAAGATAGATGGACTTACATTTATAGAGCAGATTATGAAGGTTCATACACCTTATTATAAAGCGGTGAAGGACTTGCTCGACAAGGATGTAATTCATGGAATGGCTCATATTACGGGAGGCGGAATAGAAGGAAATTTATGCAGGATTATACCTGATGGCATGTGTGCAGTAATTGATTTATCTAAGGTAAGGGTGCTTGATATCTTTAAGTATATCCGCAGCAATGGAAATATCAGTGATGAGGAAATGCTGCGCACATTTAACTTGGGTGTGGGATTTAATATTGTAGTATCTCAAAAAGATAAGGAAATGGTTATGAGGCATGTAAACAGGTTTTATGATTGCTATGAAATCGGAACAATTGAATCGGGAAGCAGGAAAATAGTGTTTGAAAATTGTCTTGACTGGCTGTAAGGATTAAAAAGTATATTATAAACTTTCGAATATCCCTTAAAATATTGCGGACAATATCATTTCATGAGGAGTTGATATTGTATGCAGTATTTTAAGGGATATTATTTTAAATGCAGTGAACATGATAAGTCTTTTGCAATGATACCTGCACTTCACCATGATGGTAAAAGGCGAAACGCCTCACTGCAGATAATAACAGAGAATCAGGTATATATTGTTCCTTATTCCGATATTAGATTTAAAAAAGGGATAATAAGGTTGGGAAGGAATTTGTTTTCTCAAAAGGGAATGTATCTGGATGTTGATTACGCTGGCTGTAAAATAAATGGTAAGTTATACTTTAAAAGGCTTAAAAAATTAAGATATGACATTATGGGACCTTTTAAATACATCCCGTTTTTACAATGCAGACACAGCGTAGTAAGCATAAGACATCTCGTTAAGGGCCAGATAATGATTAATGATACAAAATATAGTTTTAACAATGGTGTTGGATATATAGAAGGGGACAGAGGTCGTTCTTTTCCAAGAGAGTATATTTGGACACAGTGCCATTTTAAGAACGGTTCGCTTATGCTGGCTGTTGCTGATATACCATTAATGGGATTTTCATTTAAAGGGATTATCGGTGCTATTGTTATTGACGGAAAGGAATACCGTATTGCAACCTATCTGGGTGCAAGAATTTCTCATATTGGAAATAATACTGTCATTATACGACAGGGGAAATATAAGCTTTATGCCAAACTGCTTGAGGAAAAACATCAGGATTTAAATGCACCTGTAAATGGCGAAATGATACGGACCATACATGAAAGCGTTTCCTGCAGGGCATATTATAAATTTTCTTATAAAAACAGGGATTTACTTGAATTTGAAAGTGATAATGCAAGCTTTGAATATGAAATGAGGGACTTATAAAATATTTTATATAAATATATTTTACTTGTAAGTATAGTACTAATATGATAAAACATGGTCCGAGAATTCAAAAATGTAAATGGATGAAGCTCCTCTGCAATAATGGAAGTATTACAGAGGATGAGTTGAAAGGGAATATCGTTCAACAATTGCTGGTATTTTTATAGATGTATTCAGTAAAAATTCGATAAAAGCAATATACAATCCAGACGATCCAAGTGATTTCCCATTTTTGTGATATTACACTAATCACTATATAAAGAGCAGCGACAAAGATAGAAATAACCCAATTCATTATCTTTTTCTTCTTTTGTAGCTCATTGGTTGATACTTTTACAACATCTGATAACAAAGTTTCGTATTCATTATCAATGGTATTTTCTATTCTTTCACCCTTGAATAATTCTGTTATTGTAATATCCAAAGCTGTAGCTAGTGGTTCAATAAGAGACACATCAGGAAATCCAATACCGCGTTCCCATTTTGAAATAGCTGCACTGGATACCCCTAATTTAGCTGCTAAATCTTGTTGGGTAAGATTTTGCTCTTTTCTTATGGAAGCAATTAAACTCCCTGTTTTTTGAATATTCAATATTTTCACCTTCTTTCTGTTTTTATAATACCACAAGATGTATAATACTCAATAAACGTTCCGTTGAAACACTGGACGATGCATTGAATTTGAATGTGATAATAAAATTAATCCCATTCAGAAGTGTTTTTTATTTGAATAAACACAACTGATGTGGTAAAATCTAGGAAATGTATTTGGTGTTCGTTATGAGACTTGATTTTAAAAGGAGTTTTTAAGGATATGGAACAGTATAAGAAAGAATTTATAGAATTTATGATTGATTGTAAGGTACTTAAGTTTGGTGATTTTGTTACAAAAAGCGGAAGAAAAACTCCATTTTTTGTAAATACAGGCTTTTACAGGACAGGAAAACAGCTGAAAAGGCTTGGTGAGTATTATGCAGAAGCAATAAAGAATAAGTTCGGTTTTGACTTTGATGTTCTTTTTGGACCTGCATATAAGGGTATTCCGTTATCTGTTGCAACTACAATGGCAATAGCAGACAAGTACGATGCTGATATAAAGTATTGTTCAAACCGCAAGGAGATTAAAGATCATGGAGACAAGGGTATACTTCTCGGAAGCCCTATTGAGGATGGAGATAAAGTAGTTATTATAGAGGATGTAACGACAGCCGGGACATCTATACAGGAAACACTTCCAATAGTGAAGGCACAGGGAAATGTAGATGTGTTGGGACTTGTAGTTTCCGTTGACCGTATGGAGCGGGGACAGGGAGAACAGAGTGCACTTATGGAGATAGAGGAAAGCTATGGTCTTAAAACAACTGCCATCGTAACTATGGCAGAGGTAGTCGAACATCTCTACAATAAGCCATACAAGGGAGAAGTAATAATTGATGATACATTAAAAGCAGCTATAGATGCGTATTATGAGCAGTATGGAGCAAAATAAAATCGTCAATAATAAACGATATAAGATTTATGGTAAAGTAGTGCCAAATTAAGTATATGAAAGAGAGGGAGACGTAAATGATGGAAAAATTGTACCACAAAATGAATTCGATTGGGATTAGCAGTATCGTTATGGGGGTTGTTGCCATAGTAGCAGGTATTGGTGCAGGTGTTGTTATGATTGTAAATGGATCCAGACTTCTTGCAAGTAAAAAGGATATAACATTTTAGGAAAAGTGAAAAGGTAACTATATTTAAAAGAGAGAGATACTTATGACGGATTATATAACAACCTACAGTAAGATAAATTTCAGACCCTTAGAGCCTGTTGCGGATGATATTTTGATAGAAGATATTGCACATTCACTTTCCATGCTTTGCAGGGCAAACGGACATTACGCTTCTTTTTATTCGGTTGCGGCACATTGTCTGAACTGCTATGAGGAGGCATGTGCAAGACGGGAGACTCCACATGTGAAGCTTGCATGTCTTTTACATGATGCAGTGGAGTGTTACATATCGGATGTTACAAGGCCGGTAAAAAAATATCTTGAGGAATATCAGAAGATAGAGGAACGGTTGTCAAATATTATATATGAAAAATTTCTTGGAAGACCACTTACGGAATATGAGAAAAAAACGGTCAGTATAATTGATGATGCAATGCTGTATTATGAGTTCTTGGAATTTGGTGCAGTAAAGCTTATGGATGAGCCACCTTATGTTGCGGCGACTCCTGACTTTTTTAGAGGAACAATGAAGCAGGTGGAGCAGGAGTTTCTAGACGTTTTTCATTCTATTGATTTAAATGATATTACAGAGGTGAAAGAAACCATAAAATGGGTTCCCAAAAGCCTTAAACAGAACAATGATTAAATATGCAGAGATGATTTGCATTATATTATGGAGAGGTATATAAATGAACAAGAAAAGTATAGCTGTAGGAGTATTGGTTATTGCGCTTGTAGTGTTGTCATATGTAAATATTTTACCTGATGTAACGTCTGTTCAGGTGATTTTTAATTGTGCTCTTATTGTTGCGGGCTTTGTGATGCTGATAAAAGGTGCTGATATTTTTGTGGATGGTGCTTCAAAAATAGCTACAAAATTCAATATACCTCAAATGATAATAGGTCTTACAATTGTTGCATTCGGAACATCACTTCCGGAGGCTGCAATAAGCATAAAGGCAGCGGTAAATAAGAATGCGGGTATAACGGTAGGAAATGTTTTAGGTAGTAATATAATGAATATTCTGCTCATTCTTGGAGTTGCTTCTTGTATAGCAGCACTTCCAATAAAGAAAAATACCTTTCGAATTGAAATACCATTTGTTATTTTTATAACGATTGTCCTCCTTGTGCTCGGAGTTTTAGGAGGGGAGCTTTCACTTTTAGACGGCATTATTCTGATTGCTCTTTTAGCACTTTTTATGGTATATCTTATAAAGTCTGCAAAGAATGGTGAGGCGGATGATGAGGAAACCGTGATTTCGGAAAAAGATACGATGGTTAAGCTGATTGCACTTGTGATACTCGGTGGTGTGTGTATTGTTCTGGGAAGTAATGTGACAGTGGATGCTGCTTCCTATGTGGCAGGAGTATGTGGTATGGATGACAGGCTGATAGGTCTTACTGTCGTTGCATTTGGAACATCACTGCCGGAGCTTGTTACATCTGCTACCGCGGCTAAGCAGGGTAAGGTTGATATTGCTATCGGTAATATAGTTGGAAGCAATATATTTAATATACTCTTTGTAGTAGGTGTATCTGCTGTTGTATCGAATCTGATAGCATCGCTTCCGGTTGCGTTTGCTGCTGAATTTATTAAGGATGCAATTGTGGCAATATTTGCAGCAATTTTACTTTTCTTATGTGTATTAAAAAATAAAAAGCTTGATAAAAAGGGTGGTATTATCATGCTTCTTGTTTATGCTGCATACTTTTCATATATACTTTATATGAACTACCGGTAAAGGTAATAAAATAATTTTGAGTCCATTTCAAAAATATTATTGACATACTGGCACCTGAGGTGCTAGTATGTAAACACTCTAAAACAAAATTCTTTTATGTTCATTTTCAGATTTTCCCATTAAAAATAAGCTTTTGCAGAATTTATTTATGGAGGAATTTTATGGTCAAAAATAAATTATGCAATAAACTGCTAGCACTATGTGGAATTCTGATTTGTGCTGCTGTAATTTTTGTCAGCGTTACATGTTTGGATGCATCAGAAAGCAATGTTATTTTTTCGGAAGGAGGAGACTTTAGAAATTACATTTCAGGAACAGGAACGTATTTTGACTGGGTCAGGGCATTTTATAAGGATGGAAATGACAGAGTCGCCTATTGTACACAGTCAGATAAGGCACCTGCCGTAGAGGACGACGAGGCATATACAATAAATGGTGCTGTTATTGTAGGCTCGGAACATATTCATAAGGCAATAACAGCAATTGCGTGTAACGGGTATCCTCTGAAATATGGCAAATATGCCGTTAAAGGTTCAAAGAAAAATGTGGATTATAAATCAGGGCTGATTATTGGCGATAAGTTTTTTGAATGTACAGAGGACGAAGCAAGAGCAGCAACAGCATTTGCAATTCACAGAAAAATGCTTGATTATGTGGAGACGGATCAGGAATATTCAGAGGGAAATAATGTAACTATTACTACAATTGAAAATGGCAGGGATGCTGTAAATGATGTAAAAAAAATACAGGATACATTATATAAAAGTTCCAATGTGGATTATAAGATAAATATGTACTGGGTTGAAAAGAATGATAATGGTGGATACAGTAAGGTAACAAAGCCGGAAGCTGTTTCAACTGACGGAAAAAATCTTGACTATTATATAATGATAACAAGCTATAACTGCTATGTAGATAAAATTGAGCTGCTTACCGGTGATAAATATTTAAGCAGTGCGGTGATACATAATATAGAATATGATAGTGTATTTAAAAAGTATGTACATATTAAGGTGCCTAAAACGAATGGAAGCGGTAAAAAAATAGGAGTAAAGTGTTATTCTTATGTTTCAGCGGAAGAAAAAGCAACTACACTTGGAAGTGAAAACTATCAGGATTTTATTATTATTCCTGAGGGTGAGAATGTAGAAAAAAGCATTTCCACAGACTATCCGGGTGGGGATTTAACTGTCTCAAAGACTGATTCATCTACAGGATTTCCGATTGCAGGTGCGGTGTATGGAATTTATGAAGATAGCAAATGCAGCAAACTGGTAACAAAGGTAGAGACTGACAGTGACGGACAGGGAACAGTACAAAATATTGAAACAGGAAAGTACTATGTAAAGGAGATAGCATCTCCGGATGGATATTCATTGAATACTGATATTATTCCGATTACTGTCAAAGGAGGAGAGCAAAGCGAGGTAAAAACCGTAAATACGCCGGTCGGCATATGTATAGAGATAGAAAAGAGAGATAGGGAAACTGATTCCACAAATGCCCAGGGCGACGGAACATTGATAGGTGCGGAATATGGGCTTTATGCAAAGACAGATATAAATTACCCTGATGGAAAAACAGGCTTGGTCTACAGTAAGGATGAACTTATTTGTACACTTAAAATAGGAGAAGATTGCAAAGCGAAAAAAGATGGCCTTATTCCGGGTAAATATTATATTAAGGAGCTTAAGGCACCTGTTGGTTATGTAATGGATGATACAACATACGATATAGATTGCAGTTGTGTGGATTATACGAAAAAAACATTAACAGAAAAATGTATTGTGCTTGAAACTCCGAAGAAACAGGCTTTCCAACTTATAAAATATTCTGGTGAAACAGGCAGTGAGCAGCAACCGCTGAAGCAGGCTGGCTTTTCTGCATGGCTGTTGTCAGAGCTTTCAGTTGATGAAACGGGAGAATATGATTTCACGTCGGCAAGTCCATATCCGATAGCGGATGATGGATCAACGGAAATGTTTACTGATGAAAAAGGATATGCATGCAGTGCAGAGCTTCCTTATGGAACATATTTAGTAAAAGAAACAACGGTTCCCTCCGGTTACAAGCCGGTAAAAGACTTTATTGTGGTTATAGATAAGGATAGCCGTACACCACAGGTGTGGAGGCTATTTAATGATGACAGTTTTAGTGCAAGACTGAAAATAATAAAAAAGGACGCAGATACAAAAAGAAATATTTTAAAGCCGGGGTTTGAATTTAAAATATATGATATGGATAATGAATGCTATGTAGAGCAAGAGACAAGCTATCCGGAATATAAGCTGCATAAATCATATATGACAGGTGAAGAGGGATTTTTAATTCTTCCCAAGGAGCTTGCCCCGGGAAATTATAGAATTGAGGAGGTTTCCTGTCCTGACGACAGTAAATATTTGCTGAATCCTGATACGGTAGAAGTACAAATATCGGATGATAAACTTTATAAGCTTGAGGATGGAATACCTGTAATTGAGGTTGAGTTTAGTAATAAGCCTGTTTATGGAACACTTAAGGTAAAAAAATTATTGGAGCTTCAAGGTGTTTTTGGCAAAAGCATAAGTAAGGAAAAAACGATGGAGTTTAAGGTTTCGTTTGAACTTTATGCTGCGGAGGACATATATTGCTATGACTGCTATACGGACGAGCTTGGAAACAGGGAGAAATTATTAAGTGCAAACCAGCTTGTAAAGTCATTCGATATAGATATGAGAAATGGAAACGATGCAGTAATAGAGGGGTTGCCTCTTGGCAAGTATTATTTAAAGGAAATTGAAACAATTCCGGGATATGTTCTTACGGATAAGCCTCTCTATGTAGAATTAAAATATGCAGATGCAATGACGGAAGTTGTATCAGAGGAAATAACGGTAGTGAATGAACCTACAGAAACCAAAATATACAAAAAAGATAAAGCGGACCAAAAAAATCTTTCAGGTGCAAGGCTGTCGCTTGTTGATTCAAAGGGAAATGTAGTTACAGAATGGACGTCGGATGAATATGCCCATAAGGTGTATGGACTTGTGATAGGGGAAAAATACACAATACATGAGGAGAGTGCACCAGAGGGTTATGACACTGGTGAGGATGTTGTATTCACTTTGGAACAAAACAAGCAGGAGATAAACATATACAATGAAAAAAGCAAACTTGTACTTGGAGAAAAAGGCAAACTTAAAGATACTCCAAATACAGGAGATCCGTTAAAAATAATAGCATATGCACTGTTAGCATTAAGTCTGGTTGGTATAGCTATTGTTCTTTTACGTTTTTCTCCAAAAGGTCGATAAAATCGGCTCCGCTTACAGGTTTGGAAAAAAGATAACCTTGAAGTGTGTCACAGAATTGGTCACGAAGAATATTAAGCTGTTTGGAATCTTCAACTCCCTCAGCGACAACGGTTATGTTCATTTTGTGGGCAAGAGATATGATTGTATCTGCAATACAGCGGTCCTTTTCATTTGTACATATTCCCTGTATAAATGATTTGTCAATCTTAAGTGTATCAATAGGAATACGTGTCAGATAATTAAATGAAGAATAGCCTGTTCCAAAATCGTCCAGTGCGATTGTTGCACCAAGCTCTTTCATTTGGTTAATAAGTGCAAGGTTGTGCTCGAAAGAATTCATAAGAACACTCTCGGTAATCTCTATTTCAAGGTAGCATAAATCCATGCCGGTTTTTTCCGGTATGGATTTTATTATATCAATTAAATGTGTGTCCTTAAGCTGGGCAGTGGAGATGTTAACAGATACTCTTAATGGCTCAAATCCACTATCAATAAGTGACTGGTTAAAGCTACATGCCTCATACAATGCCCACTCACCAAGCTCATTTATAAGACCGCTTTCTTCGGCAACAGGAATAAACTCTGTAGGGGCAATGAAACCAATTTGTTTAGAGTTAATACGCATAAGAGCTTCATATCCTGTGATTTTATTTGTGACAACATTGACCTGAGGCTGGTAGTTTAAGTAAACCTCGTTGTTTTCAATTACGGTTTCCAGTATATCTGCCAGATTATTTCTGCGGTTTACGTCATCTTCCATATAACTGTCGAAAAACCGGAAGCTGTTTTTACCGGAGTTTTTAGCACAATACATTGCAATATCAGCATTTTTAATAAGCTCACTTATAGAGAGACCATCCTTAGGAAAACATGCTATACCGACGCTCATGGAAACATGTGCAAATTCATCGTCAAGCTCAATTGGATGCTGTACAATTGTCATGAAGGTTTTCGCACAGCTTTCAAGCTCTTCCAGTGTGCTGTATGTGTTTTTAAGAATAAGAAACTCGTCGCCTCCTGTTCTTGCAAGTATGTCACCATCTGATATACATGATGTAAGCTGGTCTGATACCTGTTTCAGGAGCATGTCACCGTAATCATGGCCAAGTGTATCATTTACATTTTTGAAATTATCAAGGTCTATAAAAAATATAGCTTTTTTTGAAAGTCCCTTGCTTGAATTGGAAAATGATTCATGGGCGTATTTCATAAAAGCAATTCTATTGTATAATCCAGTCAGTCCATCGTGGTATGCAAGATGTTCAATGTGGGCATAGTTCTTTTTAAGCAGAGCTTCATTTGCCTCAAGCATTTTATGGGATTCGGTTAACTGATTATAGTTGTTGGATATGATGTTCATCATGGAATTGAAGCTTGTTGACAGTTCGCCAAATTCATCGTTTGTGTCTATGTTACATACAACATCAAGATGTCCGGCAGCTGCCTCCGTCATATTATCTTTAAGAGTAAAAATAGGAGTCGTATATTTTTTCACAAGCAGACGGCTGAATCTTAAGGTAATAATAAACAATAAAACCAGCATTAAAATTAATATAAGAGGAACTGTAGAAATTATCTCATGGTATGGCTTGCCATCCAGCCTGATTATATAGATCCAATCAAAGTCAGGAAGAAATGAATAACCGTATATGTTACTTATACTTGCTTCTTTATTGGTAAAGTAGCCATTTTGGGAATCGGAATCAAAAAGCTTGTTTGCAATGGTACCTAAGTTGTCTCCATCGTCAAACATTGTATGAGAAAACAGAAAGTCATTTTTAGCTGTAAGAATAGACGCATCCCCATTTTCTGAAATATATGCACTAAAATAATCGGATGTGATATTTGCACGTATAAGACCAACTGTTGTTTTTTTTGCCACAACAGGTGTAATAATATCTATACTGTTAATGTTTGCTGAACGAAGAATCGTGGTATCTAAAACATCAGCAACAGGGATATCCATATATTCCTCCCAGTCGCCTGTCTGTATGTTGTCAGTGCCGGTAATATAATATCCGTTTATATCATAGAGGTAGATGTTTATATGTCCTTCCGAGTAGTCAGTGCTCGATTTGATTTCTTCCACGACGCTTTCGTAGTATGCAGAATCAGAGCCAAGAGAGAAACCATTGTAGCTTTCCAATGTAAGATACTGAATATTAACAGAATTAGACAGACCTTCCATCATGGCAATTTGTATATTTAGCTGGGCATTAATTCCTTCTGCATTGTTTTTAGCAAACTCGGCGGCAGAAACTTTAGCCATGTCGAGATATTTGTTGTATGATATTATATAGGTAATTGCAGTAACCACGATAAGTGGCAGCGTGGCAAAAAGCAGAAGTGACATCTTTAGTGATTTTTTGATTGACATATTAATTTCTCCCCGATAATGTTGGTAAAGTTCACATAAATTTTATCAAAAAAGAGCCTGTTTTTCAACTTGAATTTGAATTTTATGATATATCTGAAGTCAAAAAATGGATTATGCTGTTGTCAGCGATTATTATATAGAATAAAGTTGATTTTACATATATTTTTGTGTATAATTCAGTATATGGCATTTTTAATAAGGAGGGAAAGTATGTTTGGCGTTTATTTTGGTAAGTATCTGCAGGATATTGGAGTATTGACAGGGGAGCAGTATGACAACATAGTAGAGGAAAGCCGTCATTCAAGAGTTAAGATGGGACTTTTGGCGGTAAATGCGGGATTGATGACCGAGGCACAGGCAAATGAAGTGAATCAGATTCAGGCCATGAAGGATGCACGTTTTGGAGATATTGCTATAGAAAAGGGATATCTTACAGACAGTCAGGTTGGAGAACTGTTGAAAAAACAGGGAGACTCTTATCTGCTTTTCGTTCAGGCTTTGGTTGAAAAGGATATTTTATCACTTGAGGAAATACAGAAGCATCTTAACAAATATAAGAAGGTTGAGCGTTTTACTGCTCTTGATTTAGATGCATTAAAAAGTTCTGATATTGATAAAATTATTCCAATATTTACCAGAGATTCAACGGTTCCTGCTGTTGTAAAGGATTATATTGCCATTATGGCCAGGACAATTATAAGATTTGTGGACAACAAGATAAGGTTTGAAAGAATAGAGCGTCTGAATACATACACGTCCAAATATATTGCAAGCCAGTGCTTTTCAGGTGATTATGAGTTATTTATAGGAATTTGCGGAGATGGTGATAAGCCGATTGGAGAGGCATATGCCAAGGAAGAATTTCCGTCAATTGATGAGGATTGCCTGGATTCCGTTTGTGAGTTTATCAATATATGTAATGGCTTGTTTGCTTCTAAAATGAGTCAGGAGGATGCACAGATTGATATGCTTCCTCCAAATATGTACACAGATATTACGACAATCAGTTCGGAGGGACATATGTTTATGATTCCTTGTTTTATAAAAGGACAGCGAGCAGATATAATCATATGTATGGAATCCCACTGGAGTATAGCATAAAATTATCATTTCATGAAAGGATGAGTAAAACATGGCAAATATACTTATTGTTGATGATTCAAGAACATCTAGAAAAATATTGAGAGGTGTTTTGGAGCAGGCTGGTCATACTGTAATTGATGAAGCAAAAAATGGCCAGGAGGGATACGATTTATATGTAAAGCATAAGCCGGACATAGTGACAATGGACATTACAATGCCGGTTATGGATGGCGTTGAGGCACTTAAGAAGATTAAGGGTGATTTTCCTGATGCCAAGATTATTATGGTTACGGCTGCAGGGCAGAAGCACAATATGCTTGAGGCAATCAAAAGTGGTGCTTCCGAATTTATTACAAAGCCTTTCGACAATGACCAGATAATATCCATAATTGGTGGCATGTTATAATATGACATAAAATTATGGTATAATAAGTCAGGGGACTGTCGCAGAGATTCCTCAGTGCGGGAGTTCCCTTTCGTTTTTAGGAGATTAATATGATTGAGACCGTTGTTTCCGTTGACTTGATGGTTGAGGAAGAACTCAAAGTTAAGAAGAACAGACTTGCACCGGATTTTTTGACTGGATATGAAAAAAGGATATGTCTTGTTTCGGGACTCTATGGAGATGAGCTTCAGGGACAGTACATATGTTATGAGGTTATAAAACGTATTAAACATTCTTTTGATAAGCTTACGGGAATCGTTGATGTATATCCAAGTCTTAACCCTATGGGGCTGGATTCAAGAATCAGAGAAATTCCCGGTTCTGACATGGACATGAATGTTATATTCCCAGGTTCAAAATCAGGTGCTTTAGGAGAATATACTGCATCATGTATTTTTGATGATATTACCGGTTCTGATGTATGTATTGACCTCCATTCAAGCAATCTGTATATTCAGGAGATGCCACAGGTAAGGATAAACAATGACAGGGTAATCGAGCTGCTGCCACAGGCGAAAAAACTTGGGCTTGACATGGTGTGGATTCATCCAAGTACATCAGTGCTACATGGAAGCCTTGCTTATTCCTTAAATGGTGTGGGTGTCAACACAATGGTTATTGAGTCCGGTAGTGCGTACAGGATCAATCAGGAATACTGTAACAGAATTGTAGATGGTCTTTTTGTGCTTATGAAAAGTATAGGCATATGGGCGGGAAATACAGCAGATATAGAGGAATCAAGAGTTGTTTATGACAAGGATATTAAATATATTAATGCAGAAAGCAGCGGTATATTTATACCAAATGTAAATATATATGACCGTGTAAAATCAGGAGATGAAATCGGTACTATAGTAAATGTTATTACCGGTTCAATAGAGGAAATTGTTTATGCATCAGATAACGGAATGATATGTTCCATTCGTGATTATCCTGTTATTGAGGAGGGATCGCTGATAGCACGAATATTAGGTGGTGATGCACATGAATAAAGAAGTCATTTTTTCTATGAATACTGCGTTCAGAGGAGAGTATGTCATACATGGATATTCGTATGGACGTGGGGAACAGTCGGCATGCATAGTAGGTGCTATGAGAGGAAATGAATACCAACAGCTTTATATTTGTTCCCTTCTTGCAAAAAAACTGGCGGAGCTGGAAGCTCAGGGAAGCATTGCATCAGGTAAAGAGATATTGCTTATACCTACATTAAATTATAGTTCCATGAATGCAAAGAAGAAGCGGTGGATATCGGATGATTCTGATATTAACAGGTCATTTCCGGGAAATCCTGACGGACCGGCAACAAGCAGAATAGCAGCAACACTTCTTGAAAGAGTTAAGAATTATTTATATGGAATTCAGTTTAGCAGCTTTTATTTACAGGGCAGGTCAATACCCCATGTAAAAATGATGGCAACAGGAAAGGAAAGTACAAGCCTTGCAAATTTATTTGGTATGCCTTATGTTGTTACAGGAGAAAACAGAGCATTTGACAAAGTTACGCTCAATTATAACTGGCAGCTTCAGGGGACTCAGGCATTTTCCGTTTATTCAGCTACTACGGATACAATCGATGATGTAAGTGCAAATATGGCGGTGTCATCTGTTCTCCGGTTTTTGACGCGAATGGGTATTATTAAATATGATTGCCATGGAGGGTATATCTCTACGATAATAAATGAAAGTGCACTTGTATCAATCAAGGCAGACGAAGCCGGATTTTTTAGAAAAATTGTGGAGGTTGACAGTGAGGTAAAGAGAGGACAGGTACTTGCTGAAATTGTCAATCCTATGGATGGAAGTGTAAAGGCTGAGGTAGTAGCACCAACAGATGGTATAATATTTTTCGTTCAGGATTCTCCTATGGTTTTCCAGAACGTAGTTGTATATAAGATAATTAGAAGAATACACCGGTAACAGGTGTTTGCAAGGAGGAAAGACATGAGTAAGGTTAGAAGAATTTATGTTGGCAAGAAGGATGCGTATGCGGTAAAGGCGTATGAGCTAAAGCAGCAGATAAAGGACTATCTTGGAATTAAGACAGAGGCTCTCAGCGTTTTTGTCAGATACGACATTGAGGGTGTTTCTGATGAAACATATGAAAAGGCAAAGGTTACCGTGTTTTCGGAACCTCCTACCGACATAGTATATGAGGAGTCTTTCCCCGTAAAAGCAGAACAAATTGTATTTTCACAGGAATATCTTCCAGGACAATTTGACCAAAGGGCAGATTCTGCTGAACAATGTGTAAAGCTTTTGGACGAGGAGGCAGAACCGATTATTAAATCTGCCACCACTTATGTTATAACAGGCAGCATAACAAATGAACAGCTTGAGGCAATAAAGGAATATGTTGTCAATCCTGTTGATTCCCGTATTGCTGATGAAGCGAAACCGGATACGCTTGTCACAGAATTCGAGGAGCCAAAGGATGTTATTATATTTGACGGCTTTAAGGATATGGATCAGGATAGTCTTAGAACACTTTATGATTCCTTGGGACTTGCCATGACCTTTCATGATTTTCTTCACATACAAAATTATTTTGCAACAGATGAAAAAAGAGATCCGTCAATGACTGAGATTCGTGTTCTTGACACATACTGGTCAGATCATTGCCGCCATACAACATTTTCAACGGAGCTTAAGGATGTGAGCTTTGATGATGGTTATTATCACGATTTGATAAGCAAAACCTACGACAGATATGTTGATGCAACAAAGGTTATGTATAAGGATAGAAATGACAAATTTATTTGTCTTATGGACATAGCATTAATGGCAATGAAGGAGCTTAGGAAAGCGGGAAAGCTTGAGGACATGGAGGTTTCTGATGAGATAAATGCATGTTCAATAGTAGTACCTGTGGAAATAGATGGAAAAACAGAGGAATGGCTTGTCAGCTTTAAAAATGAAACACATAACCACCCAACAGAGATTGAGCCTTTTGGTGGTGCTGCAACATGTCTTGGTGGTGCTATAAGAGACCCACTTTCCGGACGTTCTTATGTATATCAGGCGATGAGGGTTACAGGTGCTGCTGATCCTACGGTATCGCTTAAGGATACAATAAAAGGAAAGCTGCCACAGAGGAAAATAGTTACGGTTGCGGCTGAGGGGTATTCATCATACGGAAATCAGATAGGGCTTGCAACCGGTCATGTAAATGAGGTATATCATCCGAATTATGTGGCTAAGAGAATGGAGATAGGTGCAGTTATGGGAGCTGCACCAAGACGATGTGTAAAGAGACTTACGTCTGACCCGGGAGATATTATTATTCTCCTTGGCGGCCGCACAGGAAGGGATGGCTGTGGAGGAGCTACAGGCTCATCAAAAGCACATACGGAAAGCTCAATAGAAACATGTGGTGCAGAGGTTCAAAAGGGAAATGCACCTACAGAGCGTAAAATCCAGAGACTGTTCAGACGTGAGGAGGTTGCTTCCCTTATCAAGAAGTGTAATGATTTTGGTGCAGGCGGTGTTTCGGTTGCCATAGGTGAGCTGGCAGACGGGCTTCGTGTTGATTTGGATAAGGTGCCAAAGAAATATGCAGGTCTTGACGGAACAGAGCTTGCAATATCAGAGTCTCAGGAGCGTATGGCCATTGTTATCGATCCAAAGGATGTGGATACAATGATGAAATACGCACAGGAAGAAAATCTTGAGGCGGTTTGTGTTGCAGTTGTAACCGAGGAACCTAGACTTGTTCTTTGCTGGAGAGGCAAGGAAATCGTAAATTTAAAAAGAGCATTTCTTGATACAAACGGAGCACATCAGGAGACAAATGTATGTGTTGAGCTTCCGGATGCAGATAAAAAATATTTCGAAGAAAAAAAGGATACATCAGATATAAGAAAGCTTTGGCTGGATACGCTGGCAGACTTAAATGTATGTTCACAAAAGGGTCTTGTGGAAATGTTTGATTCTTCCATAGGTGCAGGAACAGTTACAATGCCTTACGGAGGAAAGTATCAGCTTTCACCAACGCAGACAATGATAGCAAAGCTTCCTGTGCTTGAGGGAAAGACGGATACAGTTACAATGATGAGCTATGGCTTTGACCCGTATTTGTCAACATGGAGTCCGTATCATGGGGCAATATATGCAGTGCTTTGTTCCGTTGCAAAAATAGCCGCATCAGGAGGAGATGTAAGCAAAATAAGACTTACATTCCAGGAATATTTCAAGAGACTTGGCGAAGATCCATACAGATGGGGACAACCTCTGGCTGCCCTTTTAGGTGCATATGATGTACAAATGGGACTTAAGCTTCCGTCAATCGGAGGAAAGGATTCCATGTCAGGTTCATTTAATGACATTGATGTACCACCGACTCTTGTATCATTTGCAGTCGATGTAGCAAGCTATAAAAATGTTGTTACGACAGAGCTTAAGGGTGCAGGCAATGTGCTCTTGAAGCTTGACATTAAGAGGGATGCATATGATGTGCCGGATTATGAGGACGCGCTTTCTAAATATGATAAGCTTTATAATGCTGTTAAGGCAGGTCTTGTTGAATCAGGATATGCCGTAGGTTTTGGCGGAATTATAGAAGCTGTAAGTAAGATGGCATTTGGAAATAAGCTTGGTGTCAGCATAGATGCAGGCGTTACGGCAGATGCACTTACAAAAAAGGATTATGGTTCAATTATTATTGAGGTTAAAAAGGAGAACGTAGATGCTCTTGACTTTGCATATGTAATTGGTACGGTGGAAGCTGAACCGGACTTTGTTTTCGGAAACACCAAAGTATCAATGGATGAAGCACTTGCTGCATGGACAACTACATTGGAAAAGGTATTTCCTACAGAGTCAGGTGTCAGCCAGAATGACAAAATTGATGATACTTTAAAAATAGAAAATGGAATTGTTAAATCAGATATATTTGATGCAGGAAGTATTCTTGTGGCAAAAAATAAGGTTGCAAGACCAAAGGTATTTATACCTGTATTTCCGGGTACAAACTGTGAGTACGATTCACTCAAAGCATTTAAGGATGCAGGAGCAGATGTAAATGCCATTGTATTTAAAAATCAAAATCCGCAGGATATAAGAGACTCCGTGGAGGCATTTACGAAAGCAATCAGTGACAGCCAGATTATTATGTTCCCAGGTGGATTTTCAGCAGGTGATGAACCTGATGGTTCAGGTAAGTTTATTGCCACTGCGTTTAGAAATGATAAGATTGCGGATGAGGTAATGAAGCTTTTGCATGAGAGGGACGGACTTGCACTTGGAATATGTAATGGATTTCAGGCACTTATTAAGCTTGGACTTGCTCTTTATGGGGAAATAAAACCTCAGACGGACGATGCACCTACACTTGCAATGAACAGTATTGGACGTCATCAGTCAAAGATGGTATATACGAAGGTGGTATCAAATAAGAGCCCATGGCTTTCCAAAGCAAAGCTTGGAGACGTTTATGCTGTACCTGTATCTCACGGCGAGGGACGTTTTGTTGCAAATAATGAATGGATTCAAAGGCTGTTTTCGAATGGGCAGGTTGCAACCCAGTATGTTGATGCTGATGGAAATCCGACTATGGATGAATATTACAATATAAACGGATCATACTACGCCGTAGAGGGTATTACAAGCCCTGACGGCAGAGTATTTGGAAAAATGGCTCACTCTGAAAGAAAAGGTGAGGCTGTTTCAATTAATATAGTTGGTGAGAAGGACCAGAAGATATTTGAATCGGGAGTCGCGTACTTCTCTTAAAATGATACAAGGAGGCCTGCTATGGACAGGAACAGAAAACTTTTTATATGTTTTGTAATGTTTATTGTTGTAATCATAGCAGGCTTTTTTGAGACAACCATTATGCTTAACAAAGAGACGGTTCCTGACCCGGCAACAATGTCGGACGCTGAGGACGATGAAAGTGATCAGGTAATCATTCAGGCTTCTATAATTGGTGCAAAGGCAATTATAACGGATGAAATTGACAGGGAAATAGAACGTATACTAAAAAGTATGCCGATTGAGGAGAAGGTTGGTCAGCTTTTCTTCATAAAAAATGATAACAGATTTGATGAATCCGTTTTGGAGGATTACCCTGTGGGCGGTATTATTTTGTTTGCCAGTGATTTTGCACATAGAAGTCCCGAGCAGTTAAAGGAATCTCTTGCGGCATTTCAGGCGGCAAGTAAATATCCATTGCTGATAGGAGTTGACGAGGAGGGTGGAACTGTCGTAAGACTGAGTAAAAACAGGGCACTTGCTGACCATGAATTCCAGTCCCCTCAGGATCTATATAACAGTGGAGGATATGATGCGATACGCAATGATACAAAGGAGAAGGCTGAGCTTCTTCTTTCTTATGGTGTAAATGTAAATTTTGCACCTGTATGTGATATATCCGTAAACAAACGTGATTTTATGTATAAGAGAAGCTTTGGTAAGGGTGCTGAAGAAACTGCAACATATGTATCAATTGTTGTTGAAATTATGAATAATGAAAAAATTGGTTGTGTTCTGAAGCATTTTCCGGGATATGGAAACAATGGGGATACTCACAGTGAGATTATTCACGACAGACGCGATTATCAAACGATTGAAACACAGGATTTCAAGCCTTTTATAGCAGGTATAAATGCAGGGGCAGGCTGTGTTCTTGTAAGCCATAATATTGTGGATTGTATGGATTCTCAGTGGCCGGCATCACTTTCTGTCTATATACATAACCTGCTTAGGAATGAGTTGGCATTTGACGGAGTGATTATAACGGATGATCTTATGATGGGAGGAGTGTCGAAGTTTGTCAATGACAGTGAGGCACCGGTTCTGGCATTAAAGGCGGGAAATGATATGCTGCTTTCAACAAATTATTCCGTACATTACAGGGCAGTTCTCGATGCCGTAAGCAGCGGTGATATTACGGAGGAGAGAATAGACGAGTCCGTGAGACGGGTTCTCAGGTGGAAATACACTCTGGGGCTGATGTCGGTGCACGAATAGATAAAATGTAGTTAAGTTGCAAATGTTTTGGGGGTTCATATGCAGGAAATTGAATCGATGATGATGGTAAACATGAGTAAATTCAGAAGGCTTAATGAACAAAAGCTTGAGAAAATCATGGAAAAATATGATTTGCGAAAAATAGACATGGAAATAATTTTATACTTACATAATTACAAGGATGTCAGAACTGCAAAGGATATTGCAGCTACGGAAATGTTTACAAAAGGACATATATCACAGTCTGTGAAAAGATTAAGGGAACGGGAGTATATCATTGCAACACAGGATATGTCAGATTTACGTGTTCAGAATCTCCAGCTTACAGATAAAGCAATCCCTGTTATTACAGAGGTTGACGGTATAAAGTCAGATATGGAAGCATACGTTTTTTCAGGTGTAACGGAGGAGGAAATTGCCGTTATGAAAACTGTTTTTGCAAAAATGTGTGACAATATTAACAAATTGTTGAAATAGAGGCTTGTTTTATGCATAGATTTTACGTGGATAATTTTAATGGAAGCGGGAAGGTTATCAATATAACAGGAAGTGATGTAAATCACATAAAAAATGTGTTAAGGCTTAAGGCTGGGGACGTCATTACTGTAAGTGATGGTTCGGGGACAGATTATATTTGTAAAATTGATGAAATTTTACCAGATAAGATTGCTGCAGGGATAGAGGATGTTACAAGAAATGCAGCAGAGCTTGATGCAAGAATTACTTTGTTTCAGGGAATGCCCAAATCTGATAAAATGGAGTTTATAATTCAAAAGGCGGTTGAGCTTGGCGTAGCAGAAATTGTGCCCATTTTTACAAAGCGCACAGTTGTAAAGCTTGATAAGGGAAAGGAAGAAAAAAAGCTGAAAAGATACAATGCTATTGCGGAATCAGCGGCAAAACAGTCGGGACGGGGAATTATCCCTGTTGTAAAGTCATTTATGTCATTTGACGAGGCACTTTCTTATGGAGAAAACCTGGATATGAACATTATACCTTATGAAGAGGCTTCCGGTATGGAGCATGCAAGAGAGGTTATAGGAAGTATAAAAGGAAGAAAAAGTATTGGAATATTTATAGGTCCTGAGGGGGGCTTTGCAAAAGAGGAGATTGAGGCTGCAACAGGAATGGGGGCACACTGTATCACTCTTGGCAACAGGATTTTAAGGACAGAGACAGCAGGACTTGCGGTTCTCTCTATTATTATGTTTTTCTTAGAGGAGTAAAAATGGAAGTATATTTTGATAATGCGGCTACAACAGTTGTTTACCCTGAGGTGAAGGAGCTTATGATAAAGCTTATGGAGGAGGACTATGGTAATCCATCATCATTTCACATGAAAGGTGTAAAGGCTGAAAATTATATAAAAGAAGCAAGAAACCAGATTTCAAAGCATATCAAATGCCAGGAAAAGGAGCTTGTATTTACATCGGGTGGAACAGAGTCAAATAATCTTGCCATCATAGGTGGTGCACTTGCAAAAAGAAGAGCGGGAAAGCACATAATCACAACAGGTATTGAGCATGCATCCGTCCGTGAAACAATGGAGTTTCTCTCAAGGGAAGGCTTTGAGATAAGTTATGTGGATGTTGACGAAACCGGTAGGGTGGATTTAGAACATTTAAAGTCTCTTATAAGGGATGATACGATACTTGTGTCAACCATGTACGTCAATAACGAAATAGGCACTATAGAGCCTATCGCTGATATTGCAGAGATTATACATGAAAAAAATAAGTCTGCATTATATCATGTAGATGGAGTTCAGGCTTTTGGAAAACTTACGTTTTCTCCTAAAAAGCTGGGAGTTGATCTTTTTAGCATAAGTGGGCACAAAATTCATGGACCAAAAGGCTCTGGGGCATTATATATAAAAGATGGTGTACATATAAAACCCATTATTTATGGCGGAGGACAACAAAAGGCAATGCGTTCAGGAACGGAAAATGTTCCTGCAATTGCCGGAATGGGTCTTGCGGCTGACATAATTTATACAAACCACAGTGAGAGAATTGAAAAAATAAAGAGTATTAAGGACAGCTTTATTGAGAAAGTTACAAGGTTTGAAAAAGTGTTTAATAATAGTGGATGTGCACCACATATTGCAAGTATAAGCTTTGTGGGAGTGAGAAGTGAGGTTCTGCTTCATGCTCTTGAGGACCGGGGAATATATGTGTCCGCAGGGTCGGCATGTTCATCAAACAAGCCTCATGCAAGCAATGTACTAACCGCAATTAAGCTTCCGAAGGAACAACTGGAATCCACACTGCGATTTAGCTTTTCAGAATTTAATAATATGGATGAGGTTGATTATACATTAAAGGTAATAGAGGAATTACTGCCGACGCTGAGACGGTATGTGAGAAAGTAGAGGATATGGCATGGATTACAAAATGTTTCTTATAAAATATGCTGAGATAGGGACAAAGGGAAAAAACAGATATGTATTTGAGGAAGTCATGTGCAAGCGTATGCGGGCAAGACTGAAACCGCTGGGAAATTTTGAAGTACGGCGTGAATACGGAAGAATATATGTTGAGGCATTTTCAGAATATGATTTTGACGATGTAATTGCTGCACTTGGGACTATTTTTGGAATCGTCGGCATATGTCCGGTAAAGGTCGTTGAGGATACATCCTTTGATAACCTTGCAGATGAAGTTGTGTCATATGTGAAAGAAGAATACGGAAATAAAGCAATGACATTTAAGGTCGGCGCAAGACGAAACGACAAGAGCTATCCAAAGTCTTCCATGGAAATAAACTGTGATGTAGGAGCGGCAATTCTGGATGCTTTTGATCTCATGTCTGTGGATGTGCATAATCCGGATGTAATGATTAATATAGAGGTAAGAAATGTTGCTTATATATATTCAAAAACGGTTCCGGGACCGGGGGGACTTCCTGTAGGAACAAACGGCAAGGGTATGGTGCTTTTGTCGGGCGGAATAGACAGTCCTGTTGCTGCTTATATGATAGCAAAGCGTGGTGTTGAGATTGAGGCTGTATATTTTCATGCACCGCCTTATACAAGTGAAAGAGCTAAGCAGAAGGTAATTGATCTGGGAAATATTGTGTCAAGGTATTCGGGGCCAATAAAACTGCACATAATTAATTTTACGGACATTCAGCTTGCAATATATGATAACTGCCCACATGATGAGCTCACTATAATTATGAAAAGGCTGATGTATAAAATGGCGGAAGAGCTTGCACTTAAAAGTGACTGTCAATGTATTATAACAGGTGAGAGTATCGGTCAGGTGTCAAGTCAGACATCACAAAGTCTCTATGTTATAAATTCAGCTATACGTGAGCTTCCGGTTTTTCGGCCATGTATAGGACTTGATAAACAGGAAATTATTGATATATCGGAGAAGATAGGAACATATGAAACGTCAATTCTTCCATATGAGGATTGCTGTACAACCTTTGTTGCAAAGCATCCGGTTACGAGACCTAAGCTTGAGCAGATATTAAAGTCTGAGGAAGAGCTTAAGGGGAAAATTGAGGAACTGTATGAAAAAGCAATGAATGATATCCAGATTGTACATTGTAGATAAAAATAGATTTAAATTGGGAGAGAAAAATGAATATAGTTAAGATAATAGCAGAGGAATTAGACGTAAAGGAGTGGCAGGTCGAAAAGACAATCGCTCTTATAGATGATGGTAATACAATACCGTTTATATCAAGATACAGGAAAGAGGTAACAGGCTCATTAAATGATGAACAGCTGAGAAGTCTGGATGAAAGGCTTACATATTTGAGAAACCTTGATGAGAAGAAAGCACAGGTGCTTGCAACAATAGAGGAACAGGGTAAGCTTACGGATGAGCTTAAAAAGCAGATAGAGGATGCAATGACACTCGTTGCAGTTGAGGATTTGTACAGACCATACAGACCGAAAAGAAGAACCAAGGCAACAATTGCCAAGGAAAAGGGCTTGGAGGGTCTTTCTGTTATAATTGCGCTTTCTATGACAAAAAAGACAATAGAGGAAGAAGCTATGGCTTATGTTTCTGAAGAAAAAGGTGTTTTGTCAGTGAATGAGGCGATTGACGGCGCGAAGGATATACTTGCTGAAACGTATGCCGATGATGCAGAAATAAGAACGAGAATAAGGGAGCTTACAAGAAGTAAGGGAAAGCTTAAATCACAGGCAAAGGACAAAGAGGCAAAGTCTGTTTATGAAATGTATTATGACTTTGAGGAGGATGTCAAGAAGGCAGTAGGTTATAGAATACTGGCAATAAACAGAGGTGAGGCAGAAAAGATTTTAACTGTGAAAATTGAGGCACCTGCCGATGATATTATAGCATATATGAATAAGAAAATTATAAATAAGCCTGACCATGACAGTGCAAAATATATTTCTGAGGCCATATGTGACAGCTATGAAAGACTGATTGCTCCATCGGTTGAGCGGGAGATAAGAAACGAACTTACCGAGATGGCTGAGGAAGGTGCAATATCCGTATTCGGCAAAAATCTTCATCAACTTCTTATGCAGCCTCCTGTAGCAGGGCAGACTGTCCTTGGTTGGGATCCGGCATTCAGGACTGGTTGTAAGCTTGCTGTTGTGGACCCTACAGGAAAGGTTTTGGATACGGTAGTTATTTATCCTACTGCACCTCAAAATAAAGTTGAGCAGGCAAAGCAGGTGCTGAAAAAGCTTATAGACAAGTATGGTATTACGCTGATATCACTGGGAAACGGAACTGCAAGCCGTGAATCAGAAATGGTTATAGTGGAGCTTCTGAAGGAAATCAAAGCTGACGTTAAGTATGTGATAGTCAATGAGGCAGGTGCATCTGTTTACTCAGCAAGCAAGCTTGCAACAGAGGAATTTCCGAACTTTGATGTAGGGCAAAGGAGTGCTGCATCAATAGCAAGAAGAATACAGGATCCACTTGCGGAGCTTGTTAAAATTGACCCGAAATCTATAGGAGTAGGTCAGTATCAGCATGATATGAACCAAAAAAATCTGGGCAATGCCCTTTCAACAGTAGTTGAGGACTGCGTAAATAGTGTTGGTGTGGACTTAAATACGGCATCTGCATCCCTTTTGGAATATATTTCCGGAATAAACAAGACACTTGCCAAAAATATTGTTGCCTACAGGGAAGAAAACGGTACATTTAAAAACCGGAGTGAGCTTCTCAAGGTGCCGAAGCTTGGACCAAAAGCTTATGAGCAGTGTGCAGGTTTCCTGCGAATACATGGTGGTGATGAGATATTAGACAATACCAGCGTTCATCCTGAGAGCTACGATGCTACAAAGGCTCTTATGTCAAAAATCGGTCTCAGTGAGGAAGACATAAAATGCGGCGGAGGGAAAAACATAGGCAAAATGGTAGGTGACAGCGCTGCTATTGCAAAGGAGCTTCAAATAGGAGAGCCTACACTTAAGGATATTGTAAAGGAACTTGAAAAACCGGGACGTGATCCAAGAGAAGAGCTTGATAAGCCTATATTGAGAAGTGATGTACTTGAAATGAAGGATCTTACAGAGGGTATGCAGTTGAAAGGAACAGTAAGAAACGTTATAGATTTCGGAGCATTTGTGGATATAGGAGTTCATCAGGATGGATTGGTGCATATTTCCAAAATGACAAAGAAGTTTATTAAGCATCCCCTTGAGGCAGTTTCCGTTGGAGATATAGTTGATGTTACAGTGATTGGCGTTGATTTGGAGAAAAAGAGAATACAATTGTCAATGATTGACTGAAAGAAGTTTCATATCAAAGAATAAAAGAGGTGCCATATGAAGATTTTTAACACTTTAACAAGAAAAAAAGATGAATTTAAACCAATAAATGAAGGAAAAGTCGGCATATATGTGTGTGGACCTACGGTTTATGATTATATTCACATAGGAAATGCAAGACCAATGATTGTTTTTGATACGCTCAGAAGATACTTTGAGTACAAAGGGTACGAGGTCAATTATGTATCAAACTTTACTGATGTTGATGACAAGATAATCAAAAAAGCAAATGAGGAGGGCGTTGACTCCAAAATTGTGTCAGAGAGATTTATTGAGGAGTGCAAAAAGGACATGGCTGCGCTTAATGTAAGGGAGGCAAGTACCCATCCTAAGGCAACTGAGGAAATAGATGATATGATAGCCATGGTTGAGACTCTGATAGAAAAGGAATATGCATATGAGGTAAATGGCACAGTTTATTTCCGGACAAGAAAATTTTCTGATTACGGAAAACTGTCAAAGAAAAATCTTGATGACTTAAGAGGAGGAAACAGAGAGCTTCTTGTGTCAGGTGAAGATGAGAAGGAGGACCCGTTGGATTTTGTTTTATGGAAGCCGAAAAAGGAGGGAGAGCCTTCGTGGGAATCACCGTGGGGTGCTGGAAGACCGGGCTGGCATCTTGAGTGTTCCGTTATGTCAAAGAAATATATAGGTGATGTTATTGATATACATGCAGGAGGAGAGGACCTTATATTTCCACACCATGAAAATGAGATTGCACAGAGTGAGGCGGCAAACGGAACAGAGTTTGCAAGGTACTGGATGCACAATGGTTTCCTCAAAATTAATAATGAAAAAATGTCAAAGTCTCTGGGAAATTTCTTTACGGTAAGAGAAATCGGAGAGAAATATAATCTTCAGGTTATAAGATTTTTTATGCTGTCTGCACATTACAGAAGTCCTCTTAATTTTTCAGCAGAGCTTGTTGAGGCATCAAAGAGCGGACTGGATAGAATAAAAACAGGAGCACTTCATCTTGAGGAGGCAGAAGCCGCAGGTAAGGACAAAGAGATGACGGAGCAGGAAAAGGAACATGCCGCAGTTATCGACAGCCTTGTGTCAAAGTATGAGGAGGCTATGGAGGATGACCTTAATACGGCAGATGCCATATCTGTTATATTTGAGCTTGTTAAGCATACAAACACTACTGTTAAGACAGGCGAATCAACGAAATCATATGTGCAAAAAGCATATAAAACATTATGTAAACTAACAGAGGTGCTTGGTATAATCGTAAAGGAGGAGGCTGTGCTCTTAGATGATGAGATTGAAAATCTGATTCAGGAGAGACAGGAGGCAAGAAAGGCAAAGAATTTTGCACGTGCCGATGAAATAAGAGACCTGCTTACGCAAAAGGGTATTATTCTTGAAGATACGAGAGAGGGAGTCAGATGGAAAAGAGCATAGATTCCATAATTGATATTAAGAATATTGCAGGTGACATAGACCCATATCAGTATTCTCCTTTGGCTTTGGCATATATAGGTGACAGTGTACTTGATCTGCTTGTAAAAAGATATTTTGTCTTAGAAACAAATAAGCAGACATACAAGTATCACAAGGACGTTACGAACATAGTAAAGGCTGTAAATCAGGCAAGCTTTATCGACGGGATTATGTCTGAGTTAAGCGAGGAAGAAAAGGATATATACAAGAGAGGCAGAAATGCGAATACACATTCCAAAGCTAAAAATGCTACGGTAGGTCAATATAGAAAGGCTACAGGCCTTGAGGCGCTTATGGGTTATCTATATTTAAAGGGTGATACAAAACGTCTTGACTACTTAGTTGGCAGGATGATAGACGGGTATATGAAAAAGGATTAAAAAGCATTTATGAAAGGATGTATGCGGCATTTGGCATGCAGGTAGTTAAAATGAGTGATAACAATGATATTTCCCACGTTATTGAGGGTAGAAATGCAGTTCTTGAGGCATTTCGTGCAGGAAGAACAGTAGATAAGCTTTACATGCAGGATGGGGTAAAGGATGGTGTAAAGGATGGTGTAACAAACTCTATCATAAGGGCAGCAAAAAAACAGGATGTTATAATAAGCTTTGTTGCCAAGGAAAAGCTTGACCAGATGTCTGAGACGAAGAAGCATCAGGGCGTAATAGCAATATGTGCGGCATATGAGTATTCTGATATTGAGGATATATTTGCAAAGGCAGAGGAAAAAGGAGAAGCACCATTTATCTTTATTCTTGATGAGATCGAGGATCCCCACAATCTGGGTGCTATCATAAGAACAGCAAATCTGTGTGGAGCACATGGGGTTATTATACCAAAGAGGCGGGCATCAGGTCTTACTGCTACGGTTGTTAAAGCTTCAGCAGGAGCAATAAATTACACACCGGTTGTCAAGGTGACAAACATTGCAAAAACCATAGAGGAGCTTAAAGAAAGAGGCATGTGGTTTGCATGTGCTGACATGGATGGAGAAGTAATGTACAAATGCAATCTTACCGGTGCAATTGGTATCGTTATAGGCAATGAGGGAAGCGGAGTAAGCAGGCTTGTAAAGGAAAAGTGTGATTACGTTGTTTCAATCCCAATGAAGGGCGATATTGATTCGTTGAACGCATCTGTGGCAGCAGGAGTACTTGCTTACGAGGTTGTGAGACAAAATATGTTTTAAGGTGTCTGCGAAGCAGACGGATTCCTTAAAACCAATTACCTTTTGTGTCTGCGAAGCAGACGGATTCCTTAAAACTAATTACCTTTTGTGTCTGCGAAGCAGACAAATTCCTTAAAATGAGAGGATTTATAAATGGATTACAGTAGCCAGAGTGACAATGAAATAATAAAGCGTATTTCTGCTGGGGACGATGATGCCATGGAATATATGATGAAAAAGTATGGCGGTCTTGTAAAAAAGGAAATACGAACCGTGTATATTATTGGTGCAGAGACAGAGGATCTGGCACAGGAGGGTATGATTGGACTGTTTAAGGCGATTAAGGATTTTGAGCCTGACAAGGGGGCAAGCTTTCCAACATTTGCCACCTTGTGTATAAAGCGTCAGATAAAAACTGCAATAACTGCATCAAACAGGCAAAAGCACAAGCCCCTCAACACTTATATATCCATATATGCTGAATTAGATGA
>CAMWGV010000032.1 GCA_947173945.1 uncultured Lachnospiraceae bacterium | reverse complement strand
CACCTGCCGGCAGCTTTTTCAAAACCGTTGATACAGTTCCACTTGTCCATGAAACTGTTTTCTTATCGGCAGAAAGTGTTATATTCGAGCCTGAAACCTTTGTTACACCTGATAAATCTCCACTGCTTATTGTAAGAGAGAGCTTCGCACCTGCAAGTTCTGCACCTGCTTTGGTCTGCTTTGAAAACTCTGCCTCAATTGCTTCATCCAACATAACAAGCTTTTCACTTGCAGACATTGGTGTATTTGAGTACAAATCATTACCAATATATTTGTATATCTTTCCATCATCACCAACCTTGAATTGAACCGATGACGAATACATATATCCACGTGGAGCTCCTGTCTCTTCCCACAGATATTCACCTACAGGTAATCCTTCCAAAACCGTTGATACAGTTCCACTTGTCCATGAAACGGATTTCTTATCGGCAGAAAGCGTTATATTCGAACCTGACACCTTTGTTACACTTGATAAATCCCCTGTCAGTATTGTAAGCTTAAGCTCTGAACCTGCAAGTTCCTTACCCGCTGACTCCTGCTTTGAGAAATTCACTTTGCCATGTGTAGTATTCTCTTCTACATCACTTTTCGGCGCACCAATTGGATTTACAATTCTGTGGAACTCTGCCTGAATCGTTACCTTGCCTGCAACAACTACACCATCCCAGTTTTGACCAAGTGTAACATCTGCACTTGGAGCTATAATTGTTCCAAAGCCTCTGCCGTTAAAATTAATTTTTCCCGTATACTGTCCATCCGGCTTACTGCTGTCAAAGAAGTTGTAGTAAATTCTATTGTGATTACTTGTAGCATTTGCCTCTTTATTTCCTATCTGTTTGTCTCTTGAACCATAAGCAATTACAAGCTCATCAAAATTTACTTCCGTTTTTCCCTTTAAATCTATATTGAAAACCGCACTGGTTGTCGTGTCAGTTTCCGCAACATTAAACACTATAGATGTCTTCATAGCACCAAGCTGGTCAGCATCCATCGTAGCTACACTCTGACCGCTTGGACATGTAACAGTCCTTGCATTTTGATCTGCAAAATTTACCACTACATTCCCATTATTTGCCTTGTTCCTGATTGTCTGATTATATGCTTTCATCGTTGTAGCAACAGCAGCCATATCTGCATATGGCATCTCTGCATCTTTATCAAAAAGAATACGTTCAGGCCCCGGCTTTGTTATTTCGCCTGATTTACCTGCATTGTTTTTAAGCTCCACGGCATTTGACCGTCTTCCGGTTTCTGATACCGCCTCGCCAATATACAGCCAGCCCAATTTCTCACTGTTTGAAAGCTGTGAATTGTTCAATTCGCCATAATTATAGAAATAAAACTCCTCACTCACATTGTAAGGCTGATACGTGCCTGTGTTGTTAAGACCACTGTTGGCATTGTTGTTCAGTATCTTTACTAAAAAGTTGCTATGACAGTGCGCATTTATGTAAATACTGTCCAGTGCTGTCAGACCATAGCTTCCTATGATTTGTTCAGGCGTCTTGTCCTGAATCACGTAGCTGCCTGCCCCTGCCGCCTTACTTGTCACACCCACAAGACAAGAAGTAACCACCATTGCAGAAGCCACAGCAAATGAAGCTATTCTTCCCATTAATGATTTCTTTTTCATTAAGAATCCCCCTTTATAAGATTAATATTTGGGCAGAATTGTTTTGGAAAGTATACACGCTATTTCCCATCTACGTTCTTACAATTCACCCACTATATAATGTCCATTATAACACACATAGGCAGATTTACAACAGCATTTTTGACGGATTGTATGGAAATTTTTCCATAACAAATCTCTCTTTCATGGCAATATATCTGCCATCAATTTTTCTTCATTATAAAAGCCAGCAAAAATGCAATAATCTGCACCGTAACAATCGTCGCCCCCACAGGTGTTGAATATAATATTGAGACCAACATACCAGCCGCAGCACATACAACAGCCAGAATGGCAGAGCAGATTACTACTCCTTTAAAGCTGTCCATCACCCTCATTGCAGTGAGTGCCGGAAAAATAACAAGTGCAGATATCAGTAACGAACCAACCAGATTCATTGCAAGCACTATAATTACGGCAGTTACAACTGCTATAAGGAAATTGTATGCAGTTACATTTGTGCCTGTAGCCTTTGCAAAGCTCTCGTCAAAGGTTACTGAAAAAATCCTGTTATAAAACAGGCAGTAAAGCACAAGAACAAGTAAAGACATTATTATGCAGAGCCAGACCTCAGATTTTGACAATGTCAGTATGGAAGTTGAGCCAAACAGTGTAGAGCACACATCACCCGAAACATTTGCCGATGTGGAAAAAACATTCATCAACAAATATCCTACTGCCAGCGAGCCGACAGACAGCATTGCAATTGCCGCATCCCCTTTTATTTTTGTATTCTGACCTGTGTGAAGTAACAAAATTGCAGACACAACGGTAATCGGCATAATTACGGCATTCTGATTTGCCACCTTTAACACCGATGCTATAGCCATTGCGCCAAATGCAACATGTGAAAGACCATCGCCTATAAATGAAAATCGTTTCAATACAAGTGTCACGCCCAAAAGTGATGCGCACAGTGCGATAAGGACACCTACGATTAATGCATAGACAACAAACGGATAACCCAGATAAAACTGCAATTTTTCAATTATACCCATCAATTACTCACCTCCGTCAAAACACTTTGCTGTATGCTTGTGCTTACATGTTGGCACATTAAAATTTTTGTATAGACTGCTGTCCAGATAGCTAAGCTTTTTCCCATAGAAAGAATCCGTTTTATCTATATGAAGAATATGGGTGGCATATTTAAGCGCCGCTTCTATGTCATGGGAAATCATAATAATACTGATACCCTCCTTGTTAAGAGATGCTATAAGCCTGTAAAATTCTTCTGTTACCTTCGGATCCAATCCAGTTACAGGCTCGTCAAGAAGCAGAAGCTTAGACGTTGCACATAATGCTCTTGCAAGAAGAACCCTTTGCTGCTGTCCACCGGACAGCTTTCTATAGCTTCGGTTTTTAAGCTCTGAAATGTCCATTTTTTCCATATTATCATTTGCCAGTTTTTTCTGTTCCCTGCTGTAAAAAAGCCGGTTCCCATATCCTGGCAAAGTTCCAGACAATACGATTTCCTGTACTGTTGCGGGAAAATCCTTCTGCACGACTGTCTGCTGTGGCAGATATCCGATTTCATGAGGCAAAAGCCCATCTCCTGTCTCTATCTCCCCTGCAATAGGTGTGTTTAGGTTAAGCAGTGTTTTCATAAGCGTACTTTTTCCTGCACCATTTTCTCCCACAATGCACAGATAATCTCCTTTATTAACCTCAAAGCTTATATTTTCCGCTACCGCCTCCCCTTCATAGCCGAGGGTAAGGTTTCTGCAAACTATATATGCCATTTATATCTCCTCCTCACATAATCCCTGAAAGATAATTATAAATTCCGATTTAGAACCACGCACTAAATGAAACCTTCAGCTCCGGGTAGCTATGGACATTGTCATAAATACCATAACACAAAAAATAACCAAAGCAACCATCAAGTTCTTAACTCCTTTCAGCTCCCTAACTGCCGTCTCAAATTTCCGTGTACTGTAAAAAAAGCAAAGGGGAGTACAGAGAATTCCTCCGAAAATGCCTATACATAACATTTCCCAGTTCCTGCAAATCAGAAATAATACAATATCTATTATTACGCCTGTCATGATGACGTATTTTCTATTTTTACCCTCTATTATTACACATGCGCCCAACCATATTAATGCTACAATGATTCCAACTATTAGTATTACCTCAGCTCGTTCCATCTATAGTCCCTCCATTTCGTCAAAGTGGAATTTTGTCTGTTGTACTCTGAACAGCTAAATTCACCGGAGTGCCTTTTCAAAAAGCTCCAGATTATTTTCCATTGCTCCAATGTATGTGTATCCCATATCCATCTTCTTCTTGGATACAGACTGAATGGAATCCGCCTCCAAAATACTTTTATTTCCCGTTTTTGTACTGTCCTTAATTGTGTTTGCCAGTCTTTTGTCAGACCCCTCTATCACAATGATACAGTCCACATGAAGCTCATCCATTTTGTCCGCAAGTGACGTAATAATTTCAAAGCTTGCCTCTGTATCTGCACTGCATCCGTCAAAGGCAGCGTAATAATTTAGTCCATAATCTTCCACAAGGTACCGAAACGGAAACCTGTCCCCAAATATAAGCGTATTCCCTGCTGTATTTTTCGTCATTTTCTCATAACGTTCATCCAATCCCATAAGAAGCTTCGTATACTCCTCACACTGCCCCCTGTAATATTCCGCATTTTCACCGTCAAGCGTTTCTAATGCATGTTCTATTTCATTCACAATCAGGCATGCATTTTTCAATGACAGCCATACATGCTCGTCATATTCCATCTCATCATGGTCTTCATGCCCTTCGTGCTCCTCATGCTCTATTGCATTTTCGCCGATTACATCCACCATGTTAATCACGATTATGTCAGGATTTACAGCGTTTTTCAGTGCATCGTCAACCCATGTTTCAGACTCACCGCCTGAATATATAAATAAATCACAATTTCCTATACGTGCTATGTCTTCCACTGATGGTTGATAGCTGTGCATATCCGCTCCATTGTCTCCCAACATTTTTAAATCTATCTTTGAAATCCGGTCACCACACAGCACGCTCACCCAATCATAGGCTGAAAACCCGGCACATACAACCGAAATTTTACCATCATCCACAAGCTCAGGCCTGCTGCACGACGAAAATGATATACATATGCAAAGTATCATAACCAAAGCTGAAATTTTTCTCATTCCGCCTGTCCTCCATAACTTTGAACATCCGCTCGCTTTAAATTTGCAAATAATTTGCAAATTGCATTATACACTTGCAATTCCCTATATGTCAACCAAGATTTTTCTCTTGTTAAAAACATATGTAAAATGTATAATAAGAGAAGTATTTACAAGTAAGTTTTAATCTATAAGATATTCCAAGGAGGTTTACCATACAATGAAAGATGAAACGAAATGCCTGCATGCAGGATATACTCCAAAAAACGGAGAGCCAAGAGTATTACCTATCGTGCAGAGCACAACATACGTATATGATTCTGCTGCTGAGGTAGCTGCAATTTTTGATGACCCCACAAAGGGTCTTTGCTATTCACGTTTTGGCAATCCTACAGTCATGGCAGTGGAAGAAAAAATTAATTCTCTTGAGGGTGGTGTAGGTGCAATGTGCACTTCATCCGGTCAGGCAGCAACTCTGTTATCCATATTAAACATATGTCAGGCAGGTGACAGTATTATAAGCACCCCTCAGATATATGGCGGAACGATTAATCTTTTTTCGTTCACATTAAAGAAACTTGGCATAGAATGTATATATGTTGACAGAAGCTCTACAGATGAGGAAATCAAAGCAGCTTTTAAAGAAAATACAAAGCTTGTGTTTGGTGAAACAATCGCAAATCCTGCACTAAAGGTATTCGATATAGAGCGTTTTGCAAATATAGCCCACGAAATGGGTGTCCCACTTATTGTAGATAACACATTTGCAACCCCTGTCCTCTGCAAGCCTTTTGATTTTGGCGCAGATATCGTGATTCATTCCACAAGCAAATATATGGATGGTCACGCGCTTCAGGTTGGCGGTGTTATCGTTGACAGTGGTAAATTTGACTGGACAAACGGAAAATTCCCTGAGCTTACCGAGCCTGACGAGTCATATCACGGTATATCCTATACGGAAACTTATGGCAAGATGGCATATATTATAAAAGCAAGAATGCAGCTTATGAGAGACTTTGGTGTTTATCCCGCTGCCCACTCTGCATTTTTATTAAATCTCGGTCTTGAGACACTTCCTGTCCGTATGAAGCAGTACTGCGAAAATGCACTTACAGTTGCAAAATATCTCGAGGCGTCACCTGCAGTTGAAAGTGTTTCTTATCCGGGACTTCCTAGCGATGAGGATTACGAACTGGCACAGAAGTATCTAAAGGGTTGCAGTGGTGTCATTTCCTTTAACATAAAAGGAGGACGCGAGGCAGCAGCCAGATTTATGGATTCCCTTACACTTGCATCCAACGAAGTGCATGTGGCAGATATAAGAACCTGCGTGCTTCACCCGGCAAGTGAAACACACCGTCAGCTTACCGATGAACAGCTTGTTGCAGCAGGTATTGACGGAGGAATGGTTCGTCTTTCCGTAGGACTTGAAAGTATTGATGACATAATAAATGACCTTGATAACGCTCTCAAATTATAAGAATTTTCAGGAGGTAGATATTATGAAGAAAAGAGTTATTTCCTTTTTAACCGCAATTATAATGGCATTTTCTATTTGCGTTGCAGGAAATTTCGGAACTATAGATTCCCATGCAGTATCCGGCTCCATAAAAGTTATCGTAAAAGGCACTCGGTATGCTGCCGAATCAAGGAAGCTTCTTACACGAATTAATGAAATCAGAAAAGAAGCCTATACGCTTAGATATGTTGACGAATATGTTCCTGCAAAATGGTCCTATGACATGGAGCAGATAGCGGAGCTTCGTGCTGTTGAGGCAACTGTTTATATGGACCACACACGCCCGAATGGTGAGAGTACATTTACTACCAAATCATCCGACGGTCACCAGTCATACGGAGAAAATCTTGCATGGAACTCCAGTGCTTCAGCAGGTCTTGAAGCATGGTATAATGAAAAAAGTGATTATGCGAGGTATGACAAGGGTGAAGCTGTTGCATACACTGATTACGGTCACTATTGGAACCTTATCAACCCGAAAAACACCTATGTAGGTCTTTCCGCATTTAAGACAGATGGGTTAGTATGTCTCGCCGCGGAGTTCACCAGCTCCGACAATAATACCTCTTATACAAGCACAAAAACTGGAAATCAGTCTGTAACAATCGAAGTGCTTCCGAACAGCAGCAACGTCCTAAATGTCAAGTTAAGCAACACATCCCTGTCCATGATAAAGGGCGAGTCAAAAACAATCAGCTTAAAAGGCACTCTTACAGGATATGGTGTATGGACAATTAAAACTGCTGTTACCCCTGTGGCAACATGGTCATCATCCAACACCAGTGTTGCAACTGTAAACTCAAGTGGAAAGATAACTGCAAAATCTGCAGGCACAGCAGTTATTACTGCAAAAACCTCTAAGGGAACTTACACATGCAAAGTTACAGTCAAGCTTCCTGTTAACCTTTCAAAATGCAAATTGTCTTTAAGCGTAACAAAATGTTCATATACCGGAAAAGCAAGGTTGCCGAAAGTAAAGGTTACATACGGTAGTAAAACTCTCACAAGCGACACAGACTACACAGTAACATACTCAAACAATATAAAGGTCGGAAAAGCAACCGTAACAATCAAAGGTAAGGGAAAATACACAGGAACACAAAAGCTGACATTCAATATCATTCCAAGAAAGCCAACTGTAACGTTACAGGCAAAAAAGGGTGGATTTAAGGTGACCTACCAGAAAAGAGCTGCCAATGAAGCCACCCACTATCAGATAAAGTATTCTACAAAGAAAAACATGTCCAATGCGACGTGGGTAAAGGTAACTGACAGAACCATAAGCAGCAAAACAATAGCAACAAAAACATCCAACAAAACCTACTATGTACGTGTAAGGACAGCAAGAAAAGTCGGAAGTACCATCTATTATGGTGCATGGTCAGACGTAAAAGCAATCAAAACAAAATAAAATATACAAAAAACTGTCGCACCAAATTTATGGTGCGACAGTTTCTTGTATCAGATTCATTGTATCTATGATATCAATAATAACCTTGACATCATCTCTCATCTTATCTTTTTCCTCTGCGTAATTGATAGGTTTTCTCATATCAGAATCAAACGCACCCATGCCACACTCAATTCCCAGATACAACACCCCACTTGAAAAATTAAATATAACGGAACGGTATTTTCTCTTAAGCTCCATTATTTTTTCCATCATCTGCGGTGTCAATATGTAAAATGCATCCTGATCTCTTGCCGCCTTCACGTCAAAGCACTTATTGAATCCAACACTTTCCATGTTTATTTTTTTCATTTTAAAGCGCTCTATCGGCTTTGCCCTGTAACGAAAGTTTTCATCAAACACCTGAACAGGCAACAGCTCATGCTTAGGAAATTCAAACACAAACATTCTTCCGGAAAAATATGTTGTTGTATGTGAATTTTTACCGGATGTTTTATATTTGACGTTTACATCTGCCTGTTCAAAGCGTACACCCTTATATACCGCCTGTAAATAATCCTCCGAGGAAAACATATTACCCATCATTGTTAGTCCAAAACCGGCAACGCGCCTTGATTCAAAACCTCTATCCCACATATACATTGGGTTTTCAAAAAATTCACCCAGGACCTCATTTACGAACGTGCCCTTGTATAACTGTTTAAATTCATTTCTTTTCTTCGAGAGTAAAAAAATAAATACGATAAACACAGGAACTGCCAGTGTAACTATGCCATTTATATTCCAAGTTAAGAACATGTGTTTTCTTGGAGTTAAGCTACCCCATATACCAGTTCCAAAAATAAGAATAGCTATTAAGACAAACAAACCTCCCATAATTACCGAAATCAGATTAATTTGCTTTCGCAGCCTTTCAAGCCTTTGAACCAACTCATACGCACCCATATGTACCCTCCTTAATTTGAAAAAAATTTCTTAGAAAAGGCGAAGACCTGATGGAGGGGAGTCCAACAGGCCTTCTATCATTCTTATTACAATCCTCTTGGGGAGATTGTACAAAATAACTTTGCTCCTTTATGGAGCCAGGGGACTATAGTGTGCGTTCAAACATATTTCCGGTTGGGAAATTTGTTATACCCCTTGATGTTCTGTTACACTTGCTTTCCAAATGTGTCCTCATCAATCTGATAAGTCTTTGTTTGGCTTACAAGTTCTGTAACTGTTTTTATTATAACTCATTCCATACAGAAATAGCAACCCTTTTCTTCAAATTTTGTAAAATTTTATCGAATATTATATTTTATTGTCGTTTCTGTGTACTTTTTTGTAGATTTTTGACAATACTGACCAGCTACGGTACCATTATTGCTTTAAGTATAATGTCAGGTTCTGATATATACCATTCTCATCCCTGCGTTCCATATCCTGACTTATATTGTTGTAAGGAATCGTACACTCCTCATCCATATATATAGCGGCTCCATACATCTCAAAATCAACAGGATAAAGTGCAGAAACTGAATAACTGTACTCTATACCGTAATCGACATTTTTCACCGTAATAATTCTTTCGTTCGTTCTGTCCTCAAGCCCGGTCAAAACCGATGGCACTTGAAACGTTGTATTTAATACTGTCGTTTCACTCATCACAAGAGCATTACCACTTCGACATTCATAGCTTAATATTTTATATTCATCATCCAGTACATATGTGTATTCATAATCCCCATCCGTGCCCGAAACCTGAGTCTCCAAAATAAGACTACCGTTCATCCTGTAAATATCTTTTATTTCCTCTGTAGTACCTTCCTTTGATGGTTCATACACCATTTCATTGTGATTGTAATCCACAAGACGGTCCGATATGCCGTTCTCAGGATAAATTTTCGTATATATTCCATTTTCATCAGACACATACCAGCAACCACGTCTGTGGTCCAGAACATTACATACCCCCTCCGAGTTTTCATAAGACTGAACATAGTTTCCATCACTATCAAAGCCTATGAAATATGTCTCATACCCCCATTGGTTGCCATTGCCATAGAAATCAAGCTGTACTTTTACACCTGTTGAATCCTTAAGTAATGCATCTCCCTTATTTGCTTCATAGAGCATACTCAAGGTCAGCGCCTTGTCTTCATCTGAAGGGGCTTCTGTTACAGCTTCCTCCGTGGCATCCTCTGAATTTGTCTGTTTTTCCGTTGTAGTTCTTGTATTTTCCGTAGTGGTCATAACCAGCTTGTCATCACCACAGCCGGTCAGAAATACTATCCCTCCAAGAACCACAAGCAGCAATCTGTATATCCTTTTCATCATACCAACACTCTTTTCATTTGAACATCATCCCATACCTTAGCAGTTTCACCTTGCTTTCAGTAAATGGCTAAAATGGGGATACTGCATTATATTTTTCTTAATGTAGCATCCCCATTTATTATAACTTAATAACAAAGATTTGTCTTGTGTTTTATTTATATTTTATTTTTTCTTATCCTCGCCTACGATGACTAATCTGCCATCCTCAATGGATATTTTTACCTTGTTGCTGTCGATTCCTGCCGCCTCAAGCATATCATCAGACAACTGGACTCTGTGTGCCTTGTCAAGCACAGAATATTCCTCGTGGGACTCCTCCTCAAACGCAATGTCCTCCATCCTGTCTATACCCTCACGATACTTATCCTTCATTATTTTTTCCGTACTGATTTTGCCATCGGAAATCATAACCACCCTGTCAACCTTGTTTGCAAGCTTCATGTCATGGGTTACTATAATAACCGTTATACCCAGTTCCCTGTTCAGTCTTCTGAAAAGATCCTGAATCATATTCGAGGTTTTTGTATCTACAGCTCCTGTCGGTTCATCCGCAAGCAATATATCCGGTGTATTTGCAAGTGCCACGGCTATTGCTATTCTCTGCTGTTCACCTCCGGACATCTGAGCCGGATATGAGTTTGCCCTATGGGACATTCCAACCATTTCCAAAAGCTCAAGCGTTCTCTCCTTTTTTTCCTTTGCCTTCAAGCCAGAAAATTGCATGGATGCCTCGATATTTTGGGCAGAGGTAAGATACGGAAACAGATTTCTCTCACTTTTTTGCCATACAAAGCCGATTGTTTTCTTTCGGTATCTTATCATTTCCTTATCGGTCATATCCGACAGGCAGACGCCCCCAACCGTAACCTTTCCGGCAGACGGTTTTTCCAATCCCCCTATTATATTCATAAGGGTACTTTTTCCACTTCCACTTTTTCCGATGATTGCCATAATCTCACCCTTGTTTATAACAAGGTCCAAACCTTGGAGAGCCATAACCTCTATTTCATCCGTCTTATATATCTTTACAAGACTATCGCAGTTTATAAAGCCCTCCGCAGACTCTTCCGGTTCAGCCATATCCTGGTCTAATTCCATTTCATCATCATATATTTTCTCGTCTGTCAATAAGCTCACCATCCTCCATCTCATAAATTATATCACCAAGCTCCATAAGGTTTGGGTCGTGGGTAGTCATAACAATTGTGATACCCTCCTTTGCTATGAGATTCTTAAACAGACTCATAACACGAAGTCCCATATCCGTATCAAGTGCTCCGGTTGGTTCATCGGCAAATATAACCTTTGGTTCCGGTGCAACTGCTCTTGCTATGGCTATTCTTTGCTGCTCACCACCCGACATCTGCCCCGGCATGTGTAGGATACGTTCATGCATACCTACGAGGGACAACACCTTTTTTATGCGGCTGTCTTTGTCTCCGTCCCATTCTGCCAGCCTGAGTGAGAAATCTACATTTTCATATGCATTCATAATCGGTATAAGTGCCACCGATTGAAATATAAATCCTATGTCAGTTCTTCGCAATGCTTCCTTATCAGACTCCGACATTCCCTGATAGCTCTCCTGCTCAAACAATATTTCACCCTCTGTTGGAGAATCAAGTGTACTTAATGAATTCAGCAAAGTAGTTTTACCCGAGCCTGACCTGCCTTTCAGTATAGTCAATGCCCCACGTCTTATGTCTATATCGACACCCTTAAGTGCATAAAAATCCTGTCCGTCTCCCAGTCTGAAGCACCTTTTCACATTTCTTGCAGTTATAATGTTATCCATACGTGCCTCCTATTCCTCACCAAGCTTAAGCGCTTGCGTAATATTCATGGATTTTATAAGTTTCCTCAGTATCATCATACAAACTACAATCATAATAACAACAACGATTGCCAGCTTTATGATATCTCCCATGTTAAAGTGAATATAAATATCCAGATTATGCTTCTCCGGCAGATATACGATTCCAAAAAGCTTTACATACAGAAGCGTTGATACCATTCCTACCACTCCACCTGCAATTACGGATAAAAATGTGGAGAAAATATGCTCGTTTGTCAGCATGGCATTGAGCTCCCTAACCGGAAGTCCCATAGCACGGTATACTCCAAACAAAAGCTCCCTTTGCCTTATTGAGGATATCCAGTATATCAGGAAGCCAAGTGCACAAAGTACCAGTGCAATTATAAAGCTTAATGTAAACATACCATTTGTAATCTGTATAAGAGGCTGATTTTTCATTTCCGAAAGCTCTTCACTAAGAATAAATGTATCCTTTGGAACAATATCATTTTCAGCCATCATACTACTAAATTCTTCACGGTCTACTCCATCAGCAAGCTTAATCCAAACCTCATACGGTGCTATCTGATACGCATTTACAACTCGCGGATAATTCGCCACCACAAGATAGTTTTCTTTTTCTTCCCCTTCCTCATAATAGTAACGGTCATATCCCGGCCAGTCATCAACAATCGCACATACCGTACATGTCATTGTACCTCTTTGCATGTCCTTAAACTTTGCGGTATCTCCCATTCGTGTCATTGATATTCCATCGCCAACACTGATTTCATATTGACTGGCAAGATTAGATGATATGATAACTCCATTCGGATTCGTTGCAAGCTCATTTAAATAAGTGAACCAGTGTACATCCTTGTTAAGCTCGTCCTTAAAATATGCCGTTTCACCAAATTCCTTGCTGTTTATACCCATAAGAGTCAGAGTTCCGCTTTTGGCACCTTTATTTATATATGTTTCATCGAGTACAAGAACTTTTGTGATATTTTCCACTCTGGCATCAGCTTTTAATTTTTCAAATCTTCCGTAATCAGGCTCCTCATATTTGTAATCCATCTGGTTATCCGCCGTTTTAAAGGTATTCATAACCCATTGCTCCGTTACAACTGCATCCGTACCCCTTTCATATACAAGCCTTTCCTCATGGTTCTGGTTTATGGTTCTTGCCGTATTTGCATTAAACAATCCCATTGCTACAGTCAGTATCATAAATACTGATATAAAGCCCTGCTTTCCATAATTTCTTGTTATCTGTAAAAACGATGCATACATTGCCGGACGCCATTTGTTTTTGCCAATCCTATAAACAATCCTCACAAGGTACTGGGACAGTCTGAGCGACAATAATCCGAACCCTATAATAAACAATGTAGAATCAAGGAAGATAACCGGATCCATTTTGTTTCCCACTATTACATCAAGCCTTATATGTTCCTTCTGTAAATTGAAATTCCGAAGTAAATACAGTGCGACTCCAAGCAATATAATATCAACAAAAAAGCGTTCCCACAAAGGCTTCTTTCTCATAACATTCATATTTTTATGCTCAACGATAGTCACCTTAGAGTAGGATATAACCGGAATAATTATAAATATTGTTCCTAAAATTGTGGCAACCAAGCCGTAAGCAAGCATATGTGGTGTAAAGTCATACAGATACGTTGTAGTTCCTTCAAATGTCAAAAAGTCTGTTGTCTTCGCACATAATTTACAAAGTGCATATCCAAGCGGCAGTCCAAACAAAAGACCATATAGAGCCAGTATACTGCACTCCGCACCATAGGAGGCTATAATCTGAAGTCTGCTTAAGCCCCTGCTCCGCTGCATTGCTATCTCATTTTTTTCACTCTCTGCTATCTGTGAAGAAACCATATAGATAAAAGCAAGTACCATACCAAATATAGGGAGCTGCAGTACCCAGAGCAAAACTTCTATCGTTTTCTTGTCCCCTAAATAATCTTCAAGCAGAGGCAGAAAAGAAACGACAAAGCTTCCATCAAGAGATGAGAACTGCTCCATATAATATTTAATATCCTCAACATTGCTGCTGTCTATATCCTCATAATCAAGCATAACGTAATGATTGTAAAACATACCATCACATGGATACTCTGAAATAATCGCTTCCATGGCTTCTCTTGATATCAGAATTTCGTTTTCAATTTCAGCCGGCTGTATATACCAATACGTATCATGAGCGTCACTTTCTTTAAACACTCCTGCAACAACAAGCGTAAGACTTTCTCCCTTGTCGTTTTGCCAAAGATTAAATGAAATAATTTCCCCTACTACAAAGCCACACTCATCCATTGTTCTCTGGGACAAAATACACGGATAGTAGCCATCAGCAATTGCCTTATCCACAGCCTCCATTGCCGGTTGGTAATTTCCCTCTGCCTCCTTGGCACTATCATACTCACTGTCATAAAATTTACCATCCAGAAGAGTGATATGTGAACCAAGCTGCGGCATATAGCTTAAAGATACATAATTGCCTTTGCTGCCATACATACCAGAAGCTGAATCCCGGCTTATTTTAATCTTTGTCTGGGTATTTTCTATATCTATTTTATCCAGATATTTAAGCCATGTTTTCTCATAACCCTCAATTTCAGCCAGTATATTAGCTAGTCCGGATGGTCCTGCTTCACCAGCAGCAACCCTTCCAATAGCAACCGGATATTCATTCTTGCTAATAGCATATTTGTCAAACCCTGAACGAATCAGCATATTAAGTGCACCTTTTTTAAACATAGGCTGACAGGCAAACACTGCAACAAGCAGTGCCATACCAAGTGTAAGGCAGGTAGTAAGCCACATCTTATTTTTTATTTTTTGCATAATTTTTTTGAACATAGCTACTCCTCCAATTCCTCTGAAGTTTCCTTAGATGCATCTCCCGAAGCATCCTCTGTCACTGCTTCTGATACCTCTTCTGAGCCTTCTTCTGATGTTTTACCTGAAGCCTTTTCCGCTGCTTCCTTGTTGGTTATTTCTCTGACAAGTATATCACCTTCCGATATTCCTTCTATAACACAGAAGGTCTCTCCTCCTATATCATTATTTGCCACTGCTATATATGTTTTTACAGGCTTGCCATCTACAATTTTCCACACATAACTCCTTACGTCATTGGTTTGTGCATCCTTTTCCGTATAGACTAACCTGTCACGTTCTATGACGATAGAATCCGGTATATCTCTTATGACATATTCAATTTGTACCTTCTCCCGTCCAAGCTTATAAAATGATTCATCCTCCATTTTAATATAAGACCTACCATCATTGCCTGCAGATGAGTTTCGGGTAATGTAAACCTTATTGTTAACTGTCGTAAGATAACATCTGGTTGACTCTCCACCTATATTTATTGCAGTACCATAGTAAACATCGCCCTTTTCTGTCGTAATCGTCACCTTCTGTCCAAGTCTCAGGGAACCCGATAAAATGCTTGTGCATGGGCTTGCCGGAGTTTGTATGTTGAACATTTCCTGTCCTACCGTTACATTTTTGCCTTCAGAAATATAAATGTCTGATATCTTTCCAGATGTATCCGCATATACTGAAATATTTCCATTTCCATCATTACCTCTTGCGATATCATCATATTGCTCCTGAAGCTGTGAGAGCTGATACTCATAATTCGTAATTTCAGATTTCCGCTGATATTCAACTATCTGACGCGTAATCTTTAACATATCAAGCTCGTATGGATTTTTCTTATTCTCCTTATCTGCATCCGAACCTGTAGCACGATCTGCATCACCATCTGTTGCTGTTTCAGGTTTGTCATTGACAGGCGGTTCTGTATTTGCAGGCGGGTTTTCCAATTCATCTATGCTTAAATCAATTCCCTTCAGTTGTTCATCATACCCCTCCATTGCGGAAGAATGCTGCTTCTTACAGCTGTCTATGGAACGCTTCAGTTCTGTCAGCATTGCACCTCCACGGTCTGTTTTGATTACACATATAAGATCGCCCTCATTTACCTGCGAGCCTGTAGTATAGTTCATTGTCACAAGCTGCCCCTCATACTCTGAGTAATATGAGTGGGTACTATAATCTTTTATATTATAGTTCTTGGTATTCTGGGTGGCCTTATAATCGCTTATTTCAGCAACATACTCCTCATACTGGGTAGGCATTATATCCTCCGTAGCATAGTAAACCATCTCACCTTCTTCCAGTCCGCTTATAACCTCAATATAGCACCTGTCCTGGGTTCCAAGCTGTACATATCGCTTTTCTCTCGCATCGCCATTCTTTACATATACATAATCTCCATCACTATCCTCAAAAAGCGAGTCTTTTCCAATTCGGATTACATCCTCCTTGCCGTTCCTTATGGCAACAATCGGAATTGCCTGTCCTATCTCCGTCACCTTTGTTCCGTCTGCATACCGGAGCCTTGATGGCGGATAAGTTCGCTTACTTTCGGCTACCAGCTTTTCATCCTTCGTATATGGATACTCCTCCAAATACTTTTTTTCTCCATTGACTATCGTATAGAAGCTACTCCATTTCGATACATCAAAATCCGATATTCCTCCGTTCAGACCAAGTGCATCAACACTTGTCACTTCTATATAACAATCATTATAATCTGCGATAACAACAATATTTTCATCAAAAGAAACATATCTGCTTGTAGAAAGCTCCTTACTGTAAACTACCTTACCACTCACCTTTGCCTTAAGAGTTCCGTCACTTATAATATCCTGCTGTGCAGCTATCTCTTTATTAATATCATCGACTCTATGCTTATAAAGCATATTGTCATAACGGTTATTCTCATCCAGAATACCAATTTCCGCAAGCTTTGCAGTAGCTGATACAGCATCCCCAGCCTCATCAAATGCCTTTTTCTCATATTCAAGATTTTGTCTTGTAAGTCTATATATTGCCTCACTTGTTTCATGTCCACTTGCCATGTTGGAAAGCTGGGTTCTCAAATCATCAATTCTTTTTTGGGCACCATCAATATTTGCAATAGCAAGCACGTCACCTTCCTTTACATCATCACCAACATTGACCAGCACATCACGTACTTCAACGGAGGTAGTCCAAAAATGGCAATATTCCGTAGGGGTTATAACACCAGTAATTACACCGGAATACATGGCATATAAACCTATGTCCCCAAGCTCTGCCGGCCTGTATGACTCATTTTCTGTAGCCGGTGACAAAAGCTCTGGTGCTTCCGGAATTTTTTTCCCACATCCGGTGACAAGTAATCCAATTGCTAAAATCGCCGATAAAAATCTCTTTATACCCTTTTTCATCAATTAATCACCACCCTATCTCCTTCTGACAGGCCTGTTTTTATAACAGTGAACCCGTCTGCCGTATCACCGACTGTAACCTCAACACCATGCCGCATGCCTCTGTCATCCATAACATATACATAATATTTTTCATCGATTTCTATTACTGCATCCTTCGGAACGTAAATTACATTTTTAAGTACCGTCTTCTCTATGTTCATATACATTGTGTCGTAGGATGAAACAGTTCCCGCATCACCCTTTGCCTGAAAAAGCAGGCTTCTGATTGTATTGCCGTCAGCATCCTTTCCATCTTCCGTTATATCAATAAGCTCCATATCCAATGACGCCATACCAAAGGTTGCCGTAAATACATCCCCCACCTTAAAGTCATAATCATCACTCGTAGTAGTTGAAAACTCGCCAGTCCCATATTTCACGGTTATAATACCGTCTTGTGCATCAACAATTCCATAATCGAGAATTTCGGATACAATCGAAACGACTCCGCTTCCTTCCGCAACAATATTGTAACCCTCAAGACGTGCTTCAAGCTCCTTCATATACAATTGTGCAATTTCCATGTCATCCTTTATGCTCTGTATATCATTTGAATAATCCATTGTTGTATCGATTTTGGCAAGCCTATTGTAATGGTCTAACAGAAGCTCATCCTCAGTAACTCTCGTCCTGTACTCTTCAATTTTTTCTCCCAGCTCACCTGATTTAAATTCCACCATCACAGTACCCTTGGAAACAGTATCGCCTACTGATACATTTACTGACTGTACCTCCATCTCATTCAGGGCAGGGTAATAGATTTTTTTCTCAAAATCATTTGCCTTAAGCTTTAGCTCAAGTGTAGGCTCAATATCCCCGCGTACAACAAGCTCCGTATTATATGTAAGCTGCTGATACTCTTCAACCGAAACCTCCACTTTTTTATTTGATTGTTTCTTTCCACAGCCATTAAGTGCCAGCATCGTTGCCATAAGGGCTGTCATACAGATTAATTTTGAATGTTTTCTCATAATTATCCCGCCTTTATCTTTACATCATTTTATAGTCTAACGCTACCATATCAGTGGGAAGCCAAATTTTAGTATATTCTCGCAAAATTCCACCTTCTCGCCATCCAGAGCATTCACTTGTATAGAGTTCTTTACAACAGCCAACTCCGTTGAATAGTAACTCCATACCGGAACAAGACTGTAGTTTATATCATCATAGGAAATATACATATAACGAAGTTCTATCTTGTTAATATTAAAATCCGAACTCCACTCACCCATTTGCTGCTTTGCCTTCTCATTGACATTTTCAAATGAAAGCAGTTCTACCTTTTTTTCTGACGGAACCGGCTCACTGTATACATCCCCTATATCTATATCTTGCACACCTGCATCTGTAACAGTTATTCTCACATATGGCTGTCCTGCAGCATACCCCCACTCATCATCGTGTTCTGAGCCATATGCTCTGACATGTGAGCCTCGGAATCGAACCAGTTCTGTAACCTCCACAGCTGGTTCATCATAGAATTGACACAGTTCTATCCCATCCGGAACATTGGAAAACCAGATTTCATATCCATTTAACACGTTGCTTTTACTTCCTGCTGATGCTGTCACATAAAGCTGCTCCGTATTTACTACCTTATAATTTTGTAAGCCTATATCCTCCATAACATCCTGAGCCTGTTTTAATGCAGTATCATAATCACATTGATTTGAATTTGACCCCTCATCCATATCTACAATTTCTTTTACTATATATGGTGTATCCATACGCCTTATTATCAGTCTTGATGGGTCATATCTATGTTGCCAGATTCTTTCTAAGTTGTCATAATCCAAATAATACTTTTCGTAATCCAACTCATATGTGTGATTATCCATTTCACCTCTTATTCTTGAATAATCTACCGCTACTATTTTACAGCCTGATTCCAAAAATGGCAATGTCTCTGTAAAAACAGCTTCGTTATCACTACTCCAGCCATCCTGATGATAAAGCAATCCTTTATGCTCCACCGGCGATGTATCAGCATTCTGATAGTTATCAATAAGCTCCTCAAGCTTGCTATAATATCTGTCAACTACATATGATACATACTTCTGTCCATCCTCACCTGTCGCTTCATTATACATTTTATCATATTCCTGTTTTTCCAGTTCAAGCTCATCAAGAGAGCAATGCATATAGGGCTTTATATAAGCATATTCTCCATCAAACAACCCATCCGCAAGCTGTTTTAAAAATTCCTCATCAACTTCTTTTCGCACCACATTATAAACAGTAGCAGTTGCTGCACCCTTATCATCAACCTCCGCAGAAACCGTTATAGCCGAAGTACCATCAAAGCCTTCAACGACATAGTCCACATGACCCGGTATACTGCCGCTCTCAGCATTACTGTCAGTTTCGGTTTTTACACCAATAGTTTCAAGGTCGCTTGCTATATTATCTTTATCTTCTTTTCCACAGCCATTAAGTGCAAGCATCGTTGCCATAAGGGCTGTCATACACATTAATTTGGAATGTTTTCCCATAATAAGCCACCTCCTTTTATCTTTGCTTTATTTTCGGATTCCCCCGGATTCGTATGGTTCTTCATATATTACAGGGAAATATCCTCTTATATCTTTCTCCATGCCAAAACCTATTTCATTACCATCCAAGGCATTCAAATATAAAACTGCATCAGGGAACCATAATTCTCTCGTTGCATAATATGCCCATACAGGAACAATGCTGTAGTTTATGCCATCATAAGTAACGTACGCATATTGTAGTATTATCTCATCAATGGGGAAGGTCATGGTTTCAGGCTTCATCTCCTTTAACTTCTCTTTTGCAATTTCATTTATCTGGTCAAACGAAAGCATTAACACGTCTTCTGCTGATACAGTAGGTTCACTATATATATCCCCTATGTTTATGTCAATCAAGCCTGCATCCGTAACCGTTATCATCACATACGGCAGTCCTGCTGCATTTACATACTCTAAGTCATTGTCGGTTCCCAACGCAATGACAAGACAATCTCCATATTGTATCAAGTTATTATCAACCGAGCCAACGGAAAACCAAATTGCATATCCATTTAAGTCTGCAACCATTTGTTCCTCAGATGCCGAAACCCAAAGCTGATTTGCACCTATGATTTCACTATCCTTAAATCCCATGTCCTCCATAATATCTTCTGCCTGCTTTACCGCTGTTTCATAATCAAGCTGATTCCCCGATTTATCCATGTTCTTCTCACGTGCTTTCAACGTATACGGTGAATCCAGACACCTTATTTTGATATTTGACGGACTATATCTACACCAATCAGCCGAAATATCATAATCCAAATAATACTTTTCATAATATAATTCGTATGTGTGATTACCCCTTTCCCCCCTTATTCTTGAATAATCAGCAGCTGCTATTTTATCTGCTGTCCAACCATCAAAAGAATCAATGTCGCTCCTCCATTCATCCTGATGGTAAAGTAATCCGTTATGCTCAATATAAAATGCACCACTAGCTGAATAGTCAGCAGTAATCTCCTCAAGCTTGCTGTAATATGTGCTAAATGTATCTGACACATGATGTTCCCCGTCTTCCCCTATTGACTCATTATAAATATTGTCATATACTTGCTTTTCCAGTTCAAGTTCTTCAAGAGAGCAATGCATATATGGTTTTACATAAGAATATTCCCCCTCAAACAAACCATCCGCAAGTTGTTTTAAGAATTCCTCATCAATCTCCTTACGCGTCACATTATAAACCTTAGCATCCTCTATACCATCCGCATAAACCTTAGCCTTAACCATCACCCCTGAACCATCAACCGTATAATCCAGACTTTCCGGTATACTGCCACTCTCTGATTCACTGTCGGGTTCAGTCTCCATTCCAATAGTTTCAAGGTCACTTGCTATATCATCCTTCTCCTCTTTTCCACAGGCTGTAAGGGAAAAAATTCCAAGTATCATTGCAATTATAATAGTAGTTTTTTTCATAATTCATCACTGCCTTTCCCTTTTTATGTAACATTTATCATATGTATCCTACTTTCGTTTTACATCATTTTTCCAGCTTATAATTCTCCCATACTACAGGATGGTATCCATGTATCAGTTTTTCTTCACCATATTCGATTGCTTGACCATCCAACGCGTTCACATATAAAAGCGGTCCTGTATATCTATCCTCTGATGCATAGTAAGCCCATACAGGGATAACGCTATAGTTTATGCCATCATAAGAGATATACTCAAACCCAAGTGTTACCCTGGTAACATTAAAATCATAGTGAAATTCCGCCAGCTTCTCCTTCGCCTGTTTATCTATCTTTTCAAAGGAGAGCAATTTTATTTCTTTATTTGATGGCACCGGTTCACTATATAGCTCTCCTATACTTATATCCTGAACTCCTGCATCCGTAACCGTTATTCTCACATATGGCTGTCCTGCAGAGTATACCCATTCATTGTCATGGTCTGAGCCGAGTGCTATTACATGTGCATCACCATATTCAAAGAATTCCATACTCTGCGGAGCATTGGAAAACCAGATTGCATACCCATTCAAACTATAGGTCTGAGCTCCTGCTGATTCTGCAACATACAGCTGTTGTTCCCCCACTTTCCTATAACCATCAAAGCCCATTTTTTCCATAATATCCTGTGCCTGCTTTAATGCTGTATCATAATCATATTTATTGGTACCGATTTCATCCATATCCGCAACTTCTTTCACTATATACGGTGTATCCATTCGTAATATCCTCAGCACTTGCGGATCATGTCTGTCCTGCCGCATTCCATCGTTGCTTTGGGTATCGTACTCAAGATAGTACTTTTCATAGTACATCTCATATGTATGATTATCAATTTTGCCCCTTATCCTTGAATAATCTGCCCCAGCTATTTCACATGGTGTCGAAGTAAGTACATCTACATTTTTCAATTCTTCCTTAAATGCTCTCTGAGATATTTCACACGGTGTCGAAGTAAGTACATTTACATCTCCAAAAATACGATTCTCATCAAATGCATCTTCATGATACAGCAACCCATTATGTTCTTTTAACGATGCTCCACTGCCCTGATAGTCATTAATAAACTCTTCCAGCTGACTATAATATGTATAAAATATATAAGATATATAATGATTTCCAGCTTCCCCTATTGACTCATTATAAATATTGTCATATACTTGCTTTTCCATTTCCAGTTCTTCAAGAGAGCAATGCATATATGGTTTTACGTAAGAATATTCCCCATCAAACAAACCATCCGCAAGGTGTTTTAAGAATTCCTCATCAATCTCTTTACGCGTCACATTATAAACCTTAGCATCCTCTATACCATCAACCGTATAATCCAGACTTTCCGGTATACTGCCACTCTCTGATTCACTGTCCGTTTCAGTCTCCATACCAATAGATTCAAGGTCGTTTGCTATATTATCTTTATCTTTTTTGCCACAAGCTGTAAGGGAAAAAATTCCGAGTAACAATACAATTATACTAGCAGTTTTTTTCATAATTCATCACTTCCTTTTCCATGGCTTATGTGACATTTATCATATATATCCTACTTTTGTTTTACATCATTTTTCCAGCTTAAAATTCTCCCATACTACAGGATGATATCCATATATCATTTTTTCTTCACCATATTCGATTGGTTGACCATCCAACGCATTCACATATATAACCGGTACTGCATAGTCCTCCTCTGCTTCATAATAAGCCCATACGGGGATAACGCTATAGTTTATGCCATCATAAGAGATATACTCATAACCAAGTGTTACCCTGTCAATATTAAAATCATAGTGAAATTTCTCCAACTGTTCCTTTGCCTTTTCGTCCATCTTTTCAAAGGAGAGCAATTTTATTTCTTTATTTGATGCTACCGGCTCACTATATATATCTCCTATACTTATATCCTGAATACCTGCATCCGTAACCGTTATTCTCACATATGGCTGTCCTGCAGAGTATACCCATTCATTGTCATGGTCTGAGCCGAGTGCTATTACATGTGCATCACCATATTCAAAGAATTCCATACTCTGCGGAGCATTGGAAAACCAGATTGCATACCCATTCAAACTATAGGTCTGAGCTCCTGCTGATTCTGCAACATACAGCTGTTGTTCCCCCACTTTCCTATAACCATCAAAGCCCATTTTTTCCATAATATCCTGTGCCTGCTTTAATGCTGTATCATAATCATATTTATTGGTACCGATTTCATCCATATCCGCAACTTCTTTCACTATATACGGTGTATCCATTCGTAATATCCTCAGCACTTGCGGATCATGTCTGTCCTGCCGCATTCCATCGTTGCTTTGGGTATCGTACTCAAGATAGTACTTTTCATAGTACATCTCATATGTATGATTATCAATTTTGCCCCTTATCCTTGAATAATCTGCCCCGGCTATTTCACATGGTGTCGAAACATATATACCTACACCTCCAAAAGTACTATTCTCATCAAATGCATCTTCATGATACAGCAGCCCATTATGGTCTTTTAACGATGCTCCACTGCCCTGATAGTCGTTAATAAACTCTTCCAGCAGACCATAATATGTATAAAATATATAAGATACATAGTGATTTCCGTCTTCCCCTATTGCCTCATTATAAATATTGTCATATGCCTGCTTCTCAAGTTCAAGTTCCTCCAAAGAACAATGTTTATATGGCTTTATATAAGAATACTCACCATCAAACAAACCATCTGCAAGGTGTTTTAAAAAATCGCTGTCAACCTGTTTAAGTGTAACATCATAAACATTAGCTGATGCAAAATTACTACTGTCAACCTCAGCAGCAACAGTTATAACCGAATCATCATAAATGCCTTTAACAATATAATCCAAACTGTCTGGTATGCTGCCATCTTCTACTCTACTGTCTGTTTCATGCTCAACAGTAATACCCGCAATATCACTTGCGATATCATCCTTGTCTTCTTTTCCGCAGGCTGTAAGGGAAAAAATTCCAAGTACCAATGCAATTATTACCTTTGTTTTTCTCTTATAACTCCTCATAAATTTCCCTCCTGATTTAATAAAATCAATCATATAAATCGGACATTAAAACAGATCTTGTATAATCTACGGCAGGAGGATGATATCCCACTATTATTTTCTCCTTCCCTCTACATATCAGTTCCCCATCCAAAGCATTTATATATACAAATGCCTTTTCAGTGTTGCCATCCTCATAACAATATGCCCATACAGGAACAAGTGAGTACTTCAGACCATCATAAGAAACATAAATATACCCCAACTTTACATCTGTTATTTCGATATTGCTCATAGCATTATGATTGCTCATATAAGCAATAGTAGCATCTCCCAACTTTACATTTATCATTTCAGTACTGTCGGTGCTATAATAATTATTCATGTATTCCTTTGCTATCTCGTCTATTTTTTCAAATGGCATAAGCTCTGCTTTTTTTCCTTCACTATCTGATTTACTGTATATATCTCCTATATCTATTTCATAAATACCATTATCCGTAACTAATACCCGAAGAAGCGGCTGCCCTGCCCCATATACCCATTCAGAAGCATGTTCACTTCCAAATGCAGCCATATGCTTTCCTTTACAGTCAAACACATTTTTTCCATTTTGCTCAGGTGTAAACCAAAACTCATATCCGTTAAGCCCAATATATGTCATATCTGCTGATGCTGCAATATCAAGCTGATATGTGTTCGTAATCTCCCAACCTTTAAATCCCAGCTTCTCAACAGCATCCTCTGCCTGACCTGAGGCTGTATCATAGTCGCATACATTTGAAGCGGAAGATGCATCCATATCCGTACTCCTTTTCACATAATACGGTGTATCGACACATCTGATAACAGCTCGTTCCGGATCATATTGTGTATAAATCTCAGCAGATGATGGTTTGCTTTCTGTATAGTATTTTTCGTAATAAAGCTCGTATATATGTCCCTCTACCTCACCTCTGAGCCTTGAATAATCTGCTGCAGTTATACGAAACTCAGTATCCTCCACCATATCATCATAAAAGTAATCATCCATACTCCACTGATCATTGTGGTAAATCAATCCGCTATGAGTAGTATACGATGTTCCACTTTCATTATAATCGTTCAAAAGATTATTTATTTTTTCCCTATAATAATCTGCGTAGAGGTAAACACTGTCTCCATACTCATCAGCCAACTGATTATAAAATGTCTGTTCCTGCTCCAGTTCCTCGAGAGAGCAATGTTCATAAATCTTTATATAACTATAATCATTTTCAAAAAAGCTGTCTGCAAGCTGCTTTAAATATTCCTCATTCATTTCCGTATGCTCTACGTCATAAACAGCAGCACTTGCCAGACTATCGGTGTCAACTTTTGCAGATACTGTTATACTGGCATCTCCTGAAGGACTCTGTATAACATAGTCAAGTTCGTTTGGCATACTGACATTTTCTGCAGCCGTTTCCGCATCAAGACCGATATTTTTAAAATCGCTTGCTATATCATCCTTTTTAGCCTTTCCGCAAGAAGTAAATAATGTCAGTGAACCAATCACTGCAATTACAGTATACAACCTTTTATTCATTCTCATAGTCCACCCTCCTTTAAACATTATCTCCTCATTGTGTTAATATGGAATAGTCCCAGCTCCGTAATACGTATTTGTATTGCCAGCATAAATTTCAGCACCATCTAGAGCACATATTGCCAGATATACACTTCTGAATATGGCATTTCTGTCATCACTATAGTAACACCATACCGGCACTACGGCATATGAAAGCCCATCATAGGTAATATACATATATCCAAACTCTATTGTGTCTATAGTAACATAGTAGGTCGGCCATTCCGTCATCGTGTCTGCCAGTTTCTCTTTTGCAATCTCGTTTATCTGTTCAAATGACAGCATAGTGGATTTTTCTGACATAATTTCCGGTTCATTATAACGTCCCCTGATTGTAACTCCATATACACCATTACTGTTTACGATTACCTCCACATAAGGCATCACAGCGCCATACTCTCTTTCAGGATCCATACTTGTTTGTCCTACTCCTGTTCCAAACAAAAGATGTGTTCCATTGTTCGACATGCCAAATATCATTGTATAACCATCTACGGGTAACGTGTCCTCCGTTACTTCTGCTAAATTATTTTGTACAATATGCAAAAGTTCCATATTATCAAAACCCAATTTCCTCAGAAATTCTTTTGCCTGTTTCTCTGCATCTTCACGGTTACATACATTATTTAAATATGTCTCATCTATATTCGAGGTATTATATACATTATATATCTCATCAATACAATGAGCCTCTATACATGGAGCCCATTGATTATGCATCGGCTTCCCTTCCATTGTATATTCATCTTCCCCATCCGCATACCTTAATGACCACATTCTTCCATCCACATATCCTCTTAAGTTTGCCTCATTCGAAGTCGAGGAAAATTCTTCACCCTCATAATAAGTCGTGTTAGCCTGTGAATATACAAGCTTGTCGTCAGGATATTTTACATAATTTTCTTCATTATAGTTTTCAAGAAGAGATTCTATGTGAAACGTCTTATCATCCGAATTCCAAACATCCTCACCATTTCCTGAATACTGTTCTTTAAAAAATTGAAGCTCCTTTTCAAGCTCCTCCCTGCTTAATACCTCATATGGTTTTACGTTCGTATACTCTCCATCATCAAATAACTTTGCTGCATATTTTGAAACCCATTCTTCTCTATCTTCACATTCCTTTACCGCAAGAGTAGGAACATTGCCATAACCATCCGCATATATTTTGGCATCTACCTTTGAAGTCCTTCCTCCCACCTCGACTGTATATGAAATATTCTCCGGTATTTCATCTGTTTCATTTTGTTTTTCTGCATCACCAATGCTGGCCTCCACACCTACATTTTCCTTTAAATCATCTGCTATTGTATCTTTTTTTGTTTTTCCACATGATGTAAATAAAACCATAGAACTCAAAATGATAATACCTGTATGTATCCTTCTGTCAAACTTCATGAAAATATCCTCCTAAGCTTTCTGATGAAACTATAATTGTATATTGCATTTCAATGTATCATTTTTTCATCATTTTTGAACATAACTACAATTTAAATCAATATGGAATAGAGCCACTTCCGAAATACACATTTGTATTGCCAGCATAAATTTCAGCACCATCTAACGCACATATTACCAGACGTGCACTTCTGAACATGGCATTTCTATCATCATCATAGAAACACCATACCGGCACTGCGGCATATGAGAGTCCGTCATAGGTGATATACATATATCCAAACTCTATTGTTTTTATAGTAACAGAGTAGGTTGACCATTCTGTCATCGTATCTGCCAGTTTCTCTTTTGCAATCTCATTTATCTGTTCAAATGACAGCATAGTGGATTTTTCTGACATAATTTCCGGCTCATTATAACATCCCCTGATTGTAATCCCATATACACCATTACTGTTTACGATTACCTCCACATAAGGCATCACAGCACTATAATTGCGCTCAGGCTCCATACTTGTTTGACCTAATCCTGCCGAAAACAAAAGATGTGCTCCGTTCTTCGTCATACCAAATACCATTGTATAACCATCTACAGGTAACGTGTCTTCCGCTGCGTCTAAATTATTTTGTACAATATGCAAAAGTTCCATATTGCCAAATCCCAATTTTCTCAGAAATTCTTTTGCCTGCTTTTCTGCATCCTCACGGTTACATACATTATTTAAATATGTCTCATCTATACTCGATGTATTAGATATATGATACATCTCATCAATACAATGTGCCTCTATACATGGAGCCCACTCATCATGTATAGGCTGCCCGTCCATTGTATAATCATCTTCCCCATCCGCATATCCCAATGACCACATTTTTCCATCCACATATCCTCTTAAGTTCGCCTCATTCAAAGTTAAGGAATATTCTTCATCTCCATCATAAGTAGCACCAGTATGTGAACATATAAGCTTGTCATCCGGATATTTTACATAATCTTCTTCATTATAATTTTTAAGAAGATATTCTATGCGCCATGTCATATTATCTGCACTCCAAACATACTCACTATCTTCTGGATATTTTTCTTTAAAGAATTGAAGTTCCTTTTCAAGCTCTTCCCTGTTTAATACCACATATGGTTTCACATTCGTATACTCTCCATCGTCAAATAGCTTTGCTGCAAATCCCGAAACCCATTCTTCTCTATCTTCACATTCCTTTACCGCAAGAGTAGGAACATTGCCATAACCATCCGCATATATTTTGGCATCTACCTTTGAAGTCCTTCCTCCCACCTCGACTGTATATGAAATATTCTCCGGTATTTCATCTGTTTCATTTTGTTTTTCTGCATCACCAATGCTGGCCTCCACACCTACATTTTCCTTTAAATCATCTGCTATACTATCTTTTTTTGCTTTTCCACATGATGTAAATAAAACCATGGAACTCAAAATGATAATACCTGTACGTATCCTTCTGTCAAACTTCATGAAAATACCCTCCTAAGCTTTCTGATGAAACTATAATTGTATATTGCATTTCAATGTATTATTTTTCTATGATATTACTATAAAACATAAATGTATCATTTTTGCATCATTTTTGACATTAAATATAATTTATATCAATATGGAAGAATCCCACTGCCATCATAAATATTTGCAGAATGGTCAAAAATAACAGCACCATCTAACGCACATATTGTTAAACGCGCAAATCTCTCTTTTGCAGTTCTGTCACTTTGTGAATCATAATAACGCCATGCCGGCACTATGGCATATGACAAGCCATCGTAAGTAATGTACGCATATCCAAACTCTATTGTGCCTACGTTATAATTCCCATTGGTATCTCCCGCCAAGGCCTTTGTCAATTCCTCTTTTGCAATCTCATTTACCTGTTCAAATGACAGCATAGCAGATTCTCTTGACATAATTTCCGGCTCGTTATAATTTCCCATAATTTTAATTCCGTATACCCCATTGCTGTTTACCTGTACCTCAACGTATGGCTGTGCCGCCTCATCATTTGACCATCCTTCCCTCGTCATAACAGTCATTCCACTTGCAAACGAAAACAGAAGATGTGCCCCGTTCTCTGACATTCCAAATACCATCGTATATCCGTCTACAACGAACTCGCCTACCGTAGCCAAATTATTTTGTCCTATATACAAAAGCTCCATATTGCCAAATCCCAGTCGTTCCAAAAATTCTTTTGCCTGTTTCTCCGCATCATCACGACTACACAGATTGTTTAAATATGTTTCTTGTATTCCCGATAAATTGCCTACGTAATATTCCTCATCAATACAATGTGCCTCCAGACATGGCATATACTCAAAAGGCTTGGGTACTCCATCTATATAATTATCATAATCTCCATCCACATAGCTTAAGGTCCACGTTCTTCCGTCCACATAGCCTCTTAAGCTTGCCTCGTTAACAGTTCTCCTGAATTGCTGTTCCTCATTAGCCACCTCTTTTGTGTATATAAGTTTGTTGTCCGGATACTTCACGTAATCATCCTCGTTAAAGTGTTTCAGATAGTATTCGATATTTGATACAAACCATGCTTCATCACCATTCGTATTCTCTCCGTCCTCCATTCTCTCCTTATAAAACTGAAGCTCCTCTTCAAGCTCTTCCCTGTTCAATACCTCATATGGTCTGACATTCTTATACTCCCCATTGTCAAAGAGTTTTTTTGCATGGTCCGAAACCCATTCTTCTTTGTCCTCACATCTTGTAACCGAAAAAACAGGAACATTTCCATAACCATCCGCATATACCTTGGCATCTATTTTTGCAATCCTTCCTCCCGCCTCAAGCGTATAGGAAATTTTATCCGGTACTTCATCTATCTCATGACGCTGTTTGGTATCACCGGCACTTGCCTCCACACCTACATTTTCTTTTAAATCATCTGCTATAGTATCTTTTTTTGCTTTTTCACAGGCAGTAAACGAAAGCATAAGACTCAAACTGATGATACCTGCACATATTTTTCTGATACGTTTCATGAAAAGTTCCTCCTTATAAGCCATTGTTGTAAACTATATTGCCATTTTAAAGACATCTGTCTGGCACAACATTCTCGACACTACTATAAAATACAAATGTATCATTTTTGCATCATTCCTTACCATTGAGCTATAAAATGGATTAATACAAAACAGCCCCCGGAAAGTGATTGGCTGTCATCCCACTATAAATAACAGAACCATCTAAAGCACATATGGTCAAATATGATTTTCTGAAAGTTGTATTCCTGTCGCTATCTGAGTCATAATAACGCCATGCTGGCACTAAAGCATATGATAGCCCATCATAAGTAATGCACACATAACCAAATTCTATATAGCCTACAGTGAAATAATAACTATTGTTTTCTGTCAGCATTTTTTCAAACTCTTCTTTTGCAACCTTATTTATCTGCTCAAAGGACAGCATTCTGGATTCACCTGACATAACCTCTGTCTCATTATAATCACCAAAAATCTCAATGCTGTGTATTCCATTGCTGTTTACCTGTACCTCCACATAAGGTTGTAGAGCCACATAATCTGACATAGGCTCCATAGCATTTTCTGCTGCTCCACAGGCAAACAACAGATGTGCTTCGTTCTTCGACATACCAAATACCATTGTATAGCCATCTACGGCTAAAGCTTCCTCTGTTGTTTCTAAACTATTTTGTACAATATGCAAAAGTTCCATATTGCCAAATCCCAATTTCTCTAGAAATTCTTTTGCCTGTTTCTCTACAATTTCACGGTCACACAGATTATTCAAATATGTCTCATCTATGTTTGCAGCATCTTTTGTCGAATATCCATCATCTATACATTGTGCCATCAAAAATGGCATATTCTCTTTGCTGTCTATAATTTCACCATCCACTATATAATCACCATATTCATTCCAGTATTTCAAAGTCCACATTCTTCCATCAACATAACCTCTGAGATATGCTTCATTAGTAACTGAGGTATATTCTCCTTCATCGGCAGTTTGTTCAACAAATGAATATACAATCTTATCGTCCGAATACTTTTCATAGTTTTCTTCATTATAATTTTCAAGAAAACTTTGTATAAGCTCTGTTTCATCATTTGGATTATGCTCTTCACTTTCATACTTTTCCCTAAAAAACTGGAGCTCCGATTCAAGTTCTTCCCTGTTCATTGCTCTATACGGTCTGACATTCTCATACTCTCCATTATCAAAGAGTTTTTTTGCATATTTTAAAACCCATTCATCTTCATTATCACATCTTTTCATCGCCAAAGTAGGAATATTTCCATAACCGTCAGCATATATCTTTGCATCTACCTCTATGGCATGTCCTCCCACCTCAACCGTATAGGAAATATTCTCCGGTATTTCATCTGTTGCATTCTGATTTTCTGCATCACTTACACTTGCCTCCACGCCCACATTTTCTTTTAAATCGTCTGCTATATTATCTTTTTTTGCTTTTTCACAGGCAGTAAACGAAAGCATAAGACTCAAACTGAT
>CAMWGV010000031.1 GCA_947173945.1 uncultured Lachnospiraceae bacterium | reverse complement strand
AACGCCGAAGAGGCAATACCAGATTCATGAGCGTCTCGTGGGCTCGGAGATGTGTATAAGATACATGTTAGTTAAACTAAACTAATATACTGATAAAGAAATTAGTTTTATTTAACTAACTTAGGAGGTGAAGGTCTATGGCATTATCTATGGCTACTACCGGAGATGTGAAAACAATTTCAAGATTTATTGGCAAGGAGGATGTTATAAGCCGGTTGAGAGAGATGGGATTTATTCCGGGAGAAAAGGTAGAGGTTGTAGGTCGGAATGTAAGCGGATTAATTCTAGTTGTAAAGGGTGTTCGTGTTGCATTGGACAGAAGTCTTGCATCCAGAATTATCGTTTGTGATTAAAAATATAAAGATTGATTGGAGTGAATTATATGACTTTAAGGGATTTAAAACCGGGACAGTGCGGAGTTGTGGATTCTATAAAGGGAACAGGAAATATAAGAAGACGCGTGCTCGAAATGGGAGTAACGCCGGGAACGAAAATAGATGTCATTAAGGTTGCACCTCTTGGCGACCCGGTTCAGGTAGAGCTGAGGGGATATGATTTAAGCCTCCGAAAGGATGAGGCAGAGGCAATTATATTAAAGTAATACAAGGAGGATAAAGGTGATAAAGGTAGCATTAGCAGGTAATCCAAACTGCGGAAAAACGACATTATTTAATGACCTCACAGGCTCCAAACAACATGTTGGAAACTGGCCGGGAGTTACGGTGGATAAAAAGGAGGGTACATGTAAAAAGAATAAGGATATCAGAATACTTGATCTTCCGGGTACATATTCACTCTCACCATATTCTGCTGAGGAGATAGTTGCAATGGAGACTATTACAGGGAAGAATGGAGAAAAACCGGATGTTGTTGTAAATATTGTAGATGCAACTTCTATAGAGAGAAACTTATATCTTACCCTGCAAATAATGGAGACAAACGTGCCAATGGTGCTGGCACTTAACATGATGGATGAGGTTACGGAAGCGGGTACTAAAATTGATGTATCCGGGCTTGAAAAGGAATTGGGCATTACCATAATTCCCATGGTGGCAAGATCGGGGAAGGGTGTTGACGAGCTGCTTAGGGCTGTGGAAAAGCTTGCTGTATCGAAAAGCACTCCGAAGCAGCTGCCTATATTTGAGGAAATCAAAAAGCTTGAGGCAGATGCTGAAAGTGAGGAGGATAAGGAAGAAGCCGAGGTTGCCGTTGCAGATATCAGGTACAAGGCAATCGGTGACATTGTATCCAAAACTGTAAAAAAGAAAAAAGCATCAAAGACTGAGGCAACGAAATCAGATAAGATTGACAAAATTCTCACAAACCGTTTTTGGGGAATTCCAATTTTCCTGATTATCATGTATGCAATGTTTGCATGTACATTTAGTGAAAATTTCTTATGGCTTGGAATAAACAGTCCGGGAAAGTGGCTTGAAGGTGCTGTGGGAACTGTATGGTCATGGATTGTAGATGGAATTGCAGAAGCAATTTCCGGTGCATCACCGTGGTTGCAGGCACTTATCGTTGATGGTATACTTGAGGGTATCGGAGCTGTGCTTGGATTTATGCCCCTTGTACTTGTGCTTTATCTGCTTATGTCTGTGCTTGAGGATAGCGGATATATGGCAAGAGTTGCATTTATCATGGATAGGATTTTCAGAAAATTCGGACTTTCGGGACGTTCGTTTATTCCGCTTCTTATGGGTTACGGATGTGGTGTACCTGCTATTATGGCGACCAGGACACTTGAAAAAGAAAAGGACAGAAAAATAACTGCAACAATAACAACATTTATGCCTTGTGGTGCAAAGCTTCCTATTTTTGCAATGTTTGCATCAACTATTTTTGCAAATGATAATCAGATACTTGTGACATATTCACTTTACATTCTGGCATTGGTGGCAGCAATTGTAGTCAGCCTGCTGCTCAACAAGTTTGTTTACAAATCTGAGGCATCAAATTTTATAATGGAGCTTCCGCAGTACAGGATTCCGACAATAAAGAGTGTGCTCATACATGGATGGGAAAAGGTTAAGGGATTTGGAAAGAAAGCAGGTACAATTATTCTTCTCTCAACAATATTTATATGGTTCCTTTCTAATTTCAATGCAGACTCCTTTAACGGAAAGAACCGGGAGATGAACGAGGATAACTCCGTAATGTGTGAAAATATGGAGGATAGCTTCCTTGCATCAGCAGGAAGAGTTGTAGCACCTGTATTTAAACCACTTGGATTCGGAGAATGGAGACCGGCAGTGGGAGTTGTGACAGGATGGATTGCAAAGGAAAATGTAGTTGTTACATTTGCACAGCTATATGAGGAGGATGTAACAGACGAATACCTTGAACAGTTTTTTGCTGATATGTCACTTGAGGAGCTTGAAGAGCTTGGATTTGAAAATGGGGAATATGACAGTGAAGCGGCAGCAGATATATATGCCGAGGGAATCCTTTTTGAGGGTGGAGACGAAAATGCTTTGCCTACCATGAGAAAGGATATATCTACAAAGGCGGCTGCCTATGCATATATGGTATTTAATCTCTTGTGTATGCCATGCTTTGCAGCAGTTGGAGCCCTTAAGAGAGAGCTTAAAACGTGGAAAGCAACCGGTGGTGCAGTTCTTGTACAAATGGTTACAGCATACATAGTAGCACTTATTGTAAAGCTTGTAGGAGGATTGATTTAATTGATAGATACTATACTGATTGTATTATTAATCATAATTATATATTCCTGTGTGAGAAGCATTGTTAAGAATTGGGCAAAGGGAAGCTCAGGCTGTGGCTGTGGGTGCAGCTCATGTACCATGTCAGACCATTGCAAGAGTGGAGCGAAGCATTCTTAAATATGCCATAACATATTATTTTCAACTACACAATTTGGTACTTACAATATAGGTATCAGAGGGCACTTCTGTATTTTTGCAGAAGTGCTTTTTTCGAATTTCAGAGTGTACTTTTATATTCCATACCCCATTGCTTCATGGCATCTAAAATTGGACGCATGGACTCTCCGAGCTCGCTTAAGGAATATTCCACACGGGGCGGAACTTCAGGGTATACCGTTCTGGTAATAAGACCATCCTCTTCCATGGCACGTAGTGAGTCTGTCAGAACTTTTTGACTGATGCCCTCCAAATCTTTTTTGAGCTCATTAAATCTCCACGGACGTACAAGAAGATTTCTCATAATTAATAGTTTCCATTTGCTTCCAATTACCGATACCGTGACAGCAACAGGACATTCCGGTAATAATTCGTCCTTAGTTTTCATGGGATACCTCATTTCAAAAGTTTATTTTTGATACTTACACTCTGATTATACTGTAGCATTCACCAAAATACAATTGGTTACAAAAAAGTAACCTAGGTTATAAAAAGGTGCGTACTTTAATCTGTGATATGTTCCTGCTAGAATAAACTTGTTGAAAAACAAAATAAAAGTATATAGGAGGAACAGAGTATGGCATTATCAAATGTTGCAGAATTTGCAGGAAATACAAGTGCGTGTGGTGCAGCAGAACCTGAGGAAAAGCCAAGTGCATGCGGAAGTGCGTGTGGTGCGGCAGAACCTGAGGAAAAGCCGAGCGCATGTGGAAGTGCCTGCGGTGCCGGCCATAAGTAGAAATTTTACTTAGCAAAGGGAAAAGACTGATTCATAGTCGGGCACACATGCAGTTTTCATTGAATGTCCGGCTATGGATTATTACTTAACATTTGAAAGGAATTGAATGTTTATGAAACCTTATTTTGCATTTCAATGGCATATTACGGATTATTGTGACCAAAGGTGTAAGCATTGTTACATTTTTTCAGAAGGAAAGTGTAGTGAATTGTTATCTATGAGCTTAGACAATATGAAAATGGTCATTAAAAATATAGAAGATATGTGTGAACAGTTAAACCGGACCCCTTATTTTTACATTACGGGAGGGGACCCTGTTTTACACCCGAATTTTTGGGATTTAATGAATCTGATGAAATCAAAAGGTTATAAGTTCACTTTAATGGGAAATCCATTTCATTTAACCGATGAAGTGTGCCGGTTATTGAAGGAATGTGGCTGTGAAAAATATCAGATGTCAATTGATGGTATGAGAGAAACGCATGATTATTTTAGGAAGCCCGGTTCTTTTGATTGTACCTTGGAAAAAATATCAGTTATTCGGAATGCAGGTATTAAGTGTGCAATTATGTCTACTGTATCGGGAGTAAACGTGGATGAAATGCCTGATGTGGTTGATTTGGTTGTAAAGCACAAGGTGGATATTTTTGCTTTTGGCAGATACTGCCCTACCAGTGAGGAAAAGAATACGGGAATCGAGCCCCTTATTTACCGGGATTTCCTGGATAAGATGTGGAACAAATATGAGGAATATAAAGCTCAGGGTGTGGGAACTTACTTTAATTTGAAAGATCATTTGTGGACGCTTTATTTTTATGAAAAGGGACTTTTTAAAATTCCTGAATATGCAAAAAAAGATATGGTTTACGATGGATGTCATTGTGGCATCTGCCACATGACAATTTTGCCAAACGGAGATGTTTATGCCTGCCGGAGATTTGAAAGCAAGGTAGGGAATGTTTTTGAGAAAGCACTTTATGATATATTTATTACAAAGGAAGAAATTTATCGTGATTATGAAAAATTTGAAAAATGCAGTAAATGTGAGCTCAGGGGTTTTTGTAGGGGATGTCCTGCCGTAGCATATGGAACAAGCAGGGACTTTTATGCAACAGACCCACAGTGTTGGAAGGAAATAGAATAAACGGGAGGGGTATAGTAATGCCAAATGCAGTTATAGAAAATATTATGACAAGAAGAACAATACGACGCTTTCTTGATAAGCAGATTCAAGAGGAAGAATTACAGACAGTGTTAGATGCAGGGTTGTACGCCCCAAGCGCCGGAGGAAGGCAGGGGGTGTTGTTTGTAGTATCGCAGGATGAAGAAACCAACAAAAAGTTAGGGAGAATAAAACGGAATAATTCAAATGTAAAAATGTCAACTGACACCGTATATATTTCAAAGGAACAGCCAAGTATCGCTGACGACGCAAGTATTACCAATGCTTTTTATGATGCGCCTACAGTCATTACTTTATTTGTGCCAAAAAATTTCTTATATGCTCCTTATGATGCAAGTGCGGCTGCTGAAAATATGCTTCTAGCGGCACATTCCATTGGTCTGGGTGGATGTTATATTGGTTCGGCATGGGAATCCTTTGCAGATCCGTTCGGGCAGGAAATTTTGAAAAAATGGAATATCCGGACCGATTATTATGCTGCCCTTCATGTTCTGTTAGGTTATCCGAAAGATAAACAGGCACCAAAAGGAAAAGCACGAATTGACGGACGGATTATCAGAATGTAAAATGAAAAACAAGGAGAATTTGCATATGTTACTTAGAAGACCAAAATCACTACCAAATGATGAAATTCATAATACAAACCAGATACAGGCACTCCGTCAAAAGCTGGAACAGTCAGAAACTGTTATTATTGGTGCAGGTGCAGGACTTTCTACCGCAGCCGGATTTACTTACAGTGGGGAACGCTTTCACACCTATTTTAAGGATTTTGCGGAGAAATATCATTTCAAGGATATGTATGTGGGAGGCTTTTATCCATACGAAACCTTAAATGAGCATTGGGCATACTGGAGCAGGTATATCTATATTAATCGCTATATGGATGCGCCTAAACCACTGTATCAGAAGATTTATGAGCTTGTAAAGGATAAGGACTACTTTGTCATAACAACCAATGTAGACCATTGTTTCCAGAAAGCAGGATTTGATAAAAATAGATTATATTATACTCAGGGTGACTATGGATTATTTCAATGCAGTGAACCATGCCATGAAGAAACCTACGAAAATGAAAACATAATCTGTGAAATGGTAAAGGCACAGGGATGGCAAATTGGGGAAGATGGAAATATATATTTGCCGGATACCGTGACCGCCAAAATGTCTGTACCTGATGAACAAATACCCCATTGTCCGAAATGCGGAAAGCCTATGAACATGAATCTTCGGGCAGATGATACCTTTGTGCAGGATGATGGGTGGTATGAAGCTGCCGAGCGATATGAAACATTTTTAAGACGGAACAAAGATACGAATACACTATTTTTAGAGCTGGGTGTGGGATATAATACACCGGGTATCATCAAATATCCGTTCTGGCAGATGACACGTGATTGGAATAATGCAACTTATGCCTGTCTGAATATGGGTGAGGCTTTCGCACCGGAGGAAATCAAATATAAATCAATTTGCATTAATGACGATATAAATACTGTAATACATTTGATTCAGGATGTGTAGTCTGAGAGAAAGGCATGGTTTTAAAATGATACTGAATACAGGCAGCAGGACGGATATACCTGCCTATTATAGTGACTGGTTTTATAATCGTATCAAAGAGGGCTATGTGCTTTCACGCAATCCCTATTATCCGACGCAGATAACCAAATACCTGTTAAATCCCGAGGTGATAGATGCTATCGTGTTCTGTACCAAAAATCCTTTTCCTATGCTTGACAGGTTTTCTCAGTTATCTGCATTTGATATGTTCTGGTTTGTGACAATCACTCCATACGGGGAGGAGATTGAGCCTTATGTACCACCGAAAGAACGGGTCATCACATATTTTCAAAAACTTTCTGAATTGGTTGGAAAGGAACGGATAAGCTGGCGATATGATCCGATTTTTATTGCGGATAAATATTCGATTGATTATCATATAGAACAGTTTAGCCAAATGGCAAAAGCACTTTCAGGATATACAGACCAGTGCGTGGTAAGCTTTATTGATTTGTATGAGAAAACAAAGCGGAATTTCAGTGGAATCCGCAGTGTTACAAATACGGAACAGGAAAAAATAATTGCCGTTTTCTCTGAAATTGCAAAAGAAAATAAGTTGCAGATACATTTATGCTGTGAGAATGCAGATCTTATTCGGGAAAATGTAGATGCGGAAGGCTGTATGTCAAAGGCTGTGCTGGAGAAGTCATTAGGCTTTAGGTTGAATGTGCCACCAAAGAAATTGGCACGTCAGGAGTGCACCTGTCTGTTGGGAGCAGATATTGGAGCATACAACACATGCGGGCATGGTTGCTTATATTGTTATGCAAACTATGATAAGAAAACGGTTGTGGAAAACATGAAACTGCATAATGCGTTCTCTCCGCTTCTGATTGGAGAAGTATCTGAACATGATGTGATAAAGCAGGCTGAGCAAAAATCATGGAAAAATGAACAATTAGATTTTTTTGATTTGTTGTAGAGAAAATCGAATCATTGACTATTCCCTTAAAAAATATTAGTATTTAAAGGAAAATATTAACAATGAGACCTAAAATGTGGGAGGAAATATGTATGTTTTGGGATAAGGTGTCCGGATTTTATGATTTTTTTGAAACAATATACAATGGTAAGGTATATAGAGGTCTTGGTGAAAAAGTAGCCGGGGAAATTGAACAAAATGATATTGTATTGGAGTGTGCCTGTGGGACAGGTGCCATAAGCAAATACATTGCACCTAAATGTAAACAATTAATTGCAACGGATTTTTCGGAAGGAATGTTACGGCAAACATCAAAACATTGTCGGAGATATAACAACATAAAAATAAAACGTGCAGACATGACACAGTTGAAATGCCGTGATAACAGATTTGATAAGGTAGTAGCAGGAAATGTAATCCATTTATTGGAAGAACCGCATGCCGCAATAAAAGAATTGGAAAGAGTCTGTAAAACAGGTGGTAAAATAATTGTTCCCACATATATCAATGCGTCTGATGGCGTTAATAAAAAGGCAGTACGTTTGCTTGAATTTGCAGGAGCAAATTTTAAGCGGCAATTTGACATCAATTCCTATAGGACGTTTTTTGAAGATGCAGGGTACGAAAATGTTCAGTATTATATCGTTGAGGGGAGAATGCCATGTGCTGTAGCGATTATTACGAAGCAATAAATGCAGGGCATAGTCCACAGTGCGGAGACTGATTTTACAGCTTTAAGATACTAATTTTCCCAGATTATATAATTCATCAGGACATATATCTTGTCCATCAGGCCATACAACTGTAAATCCATCGGTGGAAACACGTTTGAAATATTCAAAAGACCGTAATTGTCCATACCATTCACCTTTTATATATGGCTCGACATCAAAGCACTTTTTTTCGCCATTATCAAATACTACTAATATCTGATAAGCGCAGATAGCTTCTACTTGAACTGCGGTTGGTCTTAACATAATAAAACACCTCCAATATTTAACGTAATGGCTCAATCTTGAAATAACCTTCGCCATTACATAATAATTTCCAGTTTGCGTTTAACTCATCTTCGTGAATTGCTATCCATGCTAATAAAAGCTTTAGTTGTTTATTAGGGAAATTTCCTTCTAGAACTTCACCGTCTATTCCTACTACAATTTCATCGTTTCCATATAAAGCATGAATGTGTGGCTTATTATGTTTTCCACCTCTTTCACTTTGCATTCGTACAATAATTCCAAAAAACATAGATAATGCAGGCATTGTAAATACCTCCGCTTAAATTCTTAGTATATAATTTAATAAATAAAACGTTGTATTCTTTACATTATACAAGATATCATAGAATCTTGGATAAATAAAGAAGAACTTTTCTATACCCCTTTATCCAATCTTGATATTTTCTTTGAAAAGCGGTATACTAAGCAGGTAAATAATGGTAAATATCCGTACAATGAATGGGTTTGGTAAGTAATGAAACGAGTACTTCTTTTTTTCTTATTGATAATTTCAATGCTGGCTTTTTGTGGCTGTGGGAAGGAAGAAATTCCGGAATTAAATCAGGATAGGCTTATTGAGATTACATCAAAGCCTATAGGTATGACGGAAGATTATATGAGCTATACACTGCATATATGTATATATAACGATTGCAGTGTGGAAATATATGCAGATAATTTTGATAAGCTGTACGACGAATTAGACAGAAAGACACAACATATTTCAATCAGTAGTACAGAACTCGATGCCCTTAAGGAGCTTATTCTTAAGGAACGTGCATATGATATGCGTGAAAATGTGGGAAACCGGGATTTGACAATCGGAACAGCGAAAACCTTTACCGTGTACAGCTCATTTGGTACACATAAATCAGGAGGGCTCAGCCCATCAAATATAAATTTTCTTAAAGTATATGATTTTGTATATAATCTTGCCAGAGAGGAAAGTATAGAATATTGCCGTATTCTTGACAAAAAGCTACTGGATGGATATAACAATAGATACAATCTGGGACCAAGAATTCATAATTATAATGATGAGATTATTGTTTCAACGGATATGATTGAAGAATTTAAGGTTGTTTCATATGATGACATTTTTGATGCGACAGACTCTGACGCAGAGAAAGAAAGTGCTTCTGAAGAAAATTCACAGGAAAACATTGTAGAAAATGTTAATGAGGAAGTTTCAGAAAATTCAGGGGACAACGGAGAAACGGATAATGAAGTGGAACAGTTTACAGTTGCCATTATTTTAAATGATTCAGGAGCAGAGGCGGTTGCTGAGGCTACCAAGGGGATTAACGTTAATCCGGAAAATTATTTTCTGTACAATAAGGATATATTTTGTGCAATGATAACAGCAAATGCTCCGATAAACGATGGAGTTCTTTATCTGAATGTAATATATGATTCTGATGCTGCTAAAAATTTAAAAGATGAGCTCGATAAATATCTGGACATGTGGAGAAACTGTAAAATAGAAGATGAAAAATAACTGTTGAATAGAAATGAAAGAAATTTACTATAAAATGAATTCTCAAATTTAAATTATAATTAAGAAAGATGAGGAAGACTATGAACAAAATAAAGGCTGTTATACTGGCAGCAGGTAAAGGAACAAGAATGAATTCAGATTTGCCTAAGGTAATACATAAATGTAACGGGCAGCCTATGGCGCATTATGTTATTAAGGCGGCACAGGATGCAGGGGCACTGGACGTATGTGTAGTAGTAGGATATAAGTCAAAGGATGTTAAGGATGCCATATATGATGTTGTTGATTATGTAGAACAGACGGAGCAGCTTGGAACAGGGCATGCAGTAAAATGTGCACGAGATTTTATAGGCACAGATGGAGATACTCTTGTTTTGTGTGGGGATACTCCTCTGATAACAGGAAAAACCTTGGCAACATTAATTGATGAGCACAAAAAACGTGCAAATGGGGTTACGGTGCTGTCTGCTATTGTTGACAATCCTTATGGATATGGAAGAATTATCAGGGGAACCAATGGAGAATTTTTGAAAATTGTGGAACAAAAGGATGCAACTGACGAGGAACAGGCTGTAAATGAAATAAATTCAGGAATGTATATATACAATTCAGAGGCGTTATATGCCGCACTTGAGCTGCTTAATAACGACAATGCTCAGGGAGAATATTATCTCACAGATACGATTGCCATTATAAAGAAAACAGGACTTAAGGTCTCTGCCGTAGCGATTCCTGCAGAGTCACTGGATGAGATAAGAGGGGTAAATACAGAGGAACAGCTTAAGGAAGCTGAGCAAATAATGATAAACAGAGGGGTCTGATTTTATGAAAATTATTGTTGGGCTCGGTAATCCTACAAAAGAGTATCAGGGCACAAGGCATAATGTTGGATTTTCAGTTATATATGCACTTAGTGATGAGTATGATATAAGGGTAGATACCAAAAAACATAAAGCACTCATAGGAAAAGGAATGATTGGCGGGGAAAAGGTCATACTTGCCATGCCAATGACATATATGAATCTGAGTGGTGAGTGTGTTCGTGAGCTTATGGATTACTATAAATGTGACAACAGTGACATTATTGTTATTTATGATGATATAAGCCTGGATGTAGGCAAGCTGAGGATAAGGGCGAAGGGAAGTGCAGGAGGACACAACGGAATTAAAAATATTATTTCCTGCATAGGAACACAGGAGTTTGCCCGTATAAAAATTGGTGTGGGGGAAAAACCAAAGCATATGGATTTGGCAGACTATGTATTGGGACATTTTTCTAAGGATGAGCTTCCCGTAATAAGAGAGAGTGCCAAAAATGCGGCAAATGCCGTGGAGGTTATACTGACAGAAGATATAGCTTCTGCAATGAATAAATTTAATTAATTGGAGGTTCTTGATATGCAGGCAATGATTGCGGCATTTGAAGAAAATCCGGGATTTGTAAAGCTTCAGGACAGCATAGATAGTAATAGCTTTCCATTACACGTCTGGGGACTAGACTATAATATAGCACCACTTTTGATGGAAACCGTAAAGGGTGGCAGTAATATACGGCTCATTGTCGTTCCAGATGAAAAAAAAGCCAGAGATGTAGTCAGGGATTATAAGTTTTATGACAGAAATGTATTTTACTATCCGGCAAAGGATTTGCTGTTTTATTATGCTGATATACACAATAATACAACAGTTAAAAATCGTATAGAAATATTCAGACGTCTTGCGATGGGAGAGCCCACAGTCGTTGTAACAACGATAGAGGGACTTATGGATAAGCTTCCACCTCTGAAAGAATTTATGGCAGGTAGCAGGACCGTAAGCACAGGCGATATGCTTGATTTGAAAATATTTTCTGAAGAGCTTACAACACTTGGATATGAAAAGGTAACAATGGTTGAAACACCGGGGCAGTTTTCGGTACGTGGAGGTATAATAGATATATACCCACTTACTGAAGAGTGCCCTTATCGTGTTGAGCTGTGGGGTGATGATGTTGATTCTATCAGAAGCTTTGATGTGGAAAGTCAGCGCTCGATAGAGGAGATAAACAGTGTTACCATATGTCCGTCAAGTGAGATGGTTCTTACGAAAGAACGAATAGAAAAAGGAATTGCAACGATAAATAAAGAATACAAAAAACAGTCTGAACAGTTGAAAAAAGAGTTTAGAACAGAGCAGTATGCAAGGCTTAAGCGAATGGTTGAGACAACCTTTGAGGAGCTTAAGGAATTTAATTCAACTATGGGACTGGACAGTATGGTGGAATATTTCTACGATGAGACAGTTTCTTTTTTAGATTATTTTCCTGAGGATACGTTTGTGTATGTTATGGAACCTGAAAAGGTAGAAAGACAGGCAACGGTATATACGCAGGAATTTGCTGCATCAATGGAGGGAAGGCTTGTAGGTGGATATGTTCTTCCTACACAGGCAAATGTTATATATGACGGAAAAAACATTGTGGCAAGAATGACGTCCAGACGTCTTATTTTGATGTCCTCCATATACCTTAAACAGCTGAGATGGAAGGAAAAACAGGCAGTAGGATTTTCCTCAAAGGATATATTAAGCTATAACAACAGCTTTGAGTCACTTATGAAGGACATAGGAAAATGGAGAAAAAATGATTACAGGATTATTATAGTTTCTCCGTCTGCAACGAGGGCAAAAAGAATTGCTTCTAACTTAAGAGATAATGATATAACTGCACATTACAGTGAAAATGCTGACAAGCCCTTGAAAAAGGGAGAAATAGTAGTTGTTGTAGGACGTATTGAATCAGGCTTTGAAATTCCTGACAGTAAGCTTATTGTTATCAGCGAGGGAGATATATTTACTGTAAAGGAAATTAAAAAAGGAAAAAGAAAAGCAAAATATGCAGGTGACAAGATAAACAGTTTTGCTGATTTATCCGTGGGTGATTATGTTGTACATGAAAATCATGGAGTAGGTATATATAAGGGAATAGAAAAGGTAAAAACCGAGGGAAGGCTCAAGGATTATATAAGTGTTGAATATGCCAAGGGAAGCAAGCTGTTTGTTCCCGTAGAACAGTTTAATATGATTGGAAAGCTGTCCGGTAAGGAGGGTGCAAAACCAAAGCTTAACAGGCTTGGCGGGACAGAATGGCATACGGTAAGACAGAGAGTCAAGGGTCATGTTGATGATATTGCAAGGGAGCTTTTGGATTTATACGCAGCAAGAAAAACGCTGAAAGGCTTTTCTTATTCACCGGATACTACATGGCAGAAGGAGTTTGAGGAGCTGTTCCCATATGAGGAAACATTTGACCAGCAGCGTGCCATAGATGATACAAAGGGTGATATGGAAAGCGATGGAATCATGGACCGACTGATATGTGGTGATGTGGGCTTTGGCAAGACCGAGGTTGCAATAAGAGCAGCATTCAAGGCGGTGCAGGATAACAGGCAGGTAGCATATCTTGTACCTACAACGATACTTGCCGAACAGCATTACGATACATTTTCCGAACGGATGAAGGATTTTCCTATAAATGTAAGGATGCTTTCCAGATTTTGTACTGCCAAAGAAATAAAGCAGACAATATCGGATCTGAAGAGTGGACAGGTAGATATTGTCATAGGAACACACAGACTTCTCTCTAAGGATGTGCAGTTTAAAAATCTGGGACTGCTTATTATAGATGAGGAACAGCGGTTTGGTGTTAAGCATAAGGAGGCCATTAAACAGATGAAAAAGAATGTTGATGTCCTAACCCTTACAGCTACACCGATACCAAGAACACTTCACATGAGCCTTGTAGGATTGCGTGATATAAGTCTTTTGGAGGAGGCTCCTGTGGATAGAATGCCTATACAGACATACATTATGGAATATGATATCGAGTTTGTTAAGGAGGCAGTCAACAGGGAATTAAACAGAGGCGGGCAGGTATATTACGTTTACAACAGAGTAAACACAATAGAAGATATAACTTCTGGTTTAAGGTCTGTTCTGCCGGGAGCCAATATACAGTTTGCCCATGGGAAAATGAATGAGCGGGAGCTTGAGGAGGTAATGAGGAGTTTTATCCGAAAGGAAATAGATGTGCTTGTGTCTACTACAATTATTGAGACAGGCTTAGATATCCCAAATGTAAATACCATTATCATTCATGATGCGGACAATTTTGGACTGTCCCAGTTATATCAGTTAAGGGGACGAGTGGGACGTTCCAACCGAAGTGCATATGCATTTTTACTGTATAAGCGTGACAAGATGATAAAAGAGGTTGCAGAAAAGAGACTTAAGGCTATCAGGGAGTATACGGAGCTTGGCTCGGGCTATAAGATATCCATGAAGGACTTAGAGATACGTGGAGCTGGTAATCTGCTTGGTCAGGAGCAATCGGGAAATATTGAGGCGGTTGGATATGACCTTTACTGTAAAATGCTCAATGATGCAATAAGGAGGATGTCAGGAGACGAGGTGCAGGAGGAATTTGACACGGCAATAGAGCTTCCTGTAGATGCATACATTCCTGATGCATATGTAAAAAATGAATATGTGAAGCTTGATTTGTACAGAAGAATATCGAGATGTGAGGGCAGGGAAGACAACGATGCTATAATAGAGGAGGTAAAGGACCGATTTGGTGAACCACCGAAGGAGCTTCTTCGCCTGCTTGATGTTGCATATCTTAAGGCAATCGCGAGGCGTGGATATATTACCGATATCAAATATTTAAATGGTGAGCTTAAGCTTTATATGTTGCCTACAGCACCTGTAAAGACAGAGCGTATCGATATGTTGTTAAAAAGATATAAGGGTGCACTTCGCTTCGTAGCTGAGAAACAATCGGGTTTTGCCCTTAAGACATCAAATCTGATTCAGGATGAAATGATAAGTGTTGTGGAACGCACGATAAATGATATAATGTTTTTGATTGAACCATAGGAAAACAGAATTATAACTGCGATGTATAGAGTTTTATCATGGAACTATATGGGAATATGATGACATAGGGTAATATCTTGGTGTATAATAGCCTTATATGTGTATTATACGTGATTCTATTATTGAGGAGATAAAATGAACGATATTGTAAATAGGATAAAATTAAGAACTCAAACTATTATTTTAATGCTTTTGCTTTGTTTTGCACTAACGTCCTGTGGTAAGGAAGAACAGGTGGAAAAGAAGGACGACACGATTGTATTTTCCTATGGTGGTGAAAATATTACAGTGGGAGAGGCGTACATATATTATTTGACTGTAAAAGAAAACTATGAAGCACTTTACGGTGATGAGGTATGGACAATGTCGATTGCAACAGCAGAGGACGCTGGGGTATCCGTGTCAGCACTGTTGAGGGAAGCTGTTATCGATGAAATTGTACGCGTAAAAACACTTGTTGCACATGCCAAGGATTATGATGTGGAGCTTACGGATGCTGATACAAAAATTCTGGAGGAACAGGCACGTGAATTTTACAATGGGCTTACCGATGATGATATAGGACGCATGGAGATAAGCGAAGAGATTATTGCAAAGGTTATGACGGAGTGCAGCATGGCAAAAAGTGTGGAGGATGCGTTGCTTGCAGCGGAGCCAATTGAGGTATCCCTTGAAAAGGCGAGAATGACGACGTTCTATGACTTGTATTTTAACTGCTATGAGACGAACAACAGTGGAGATATTATTCCTCTTAGTGAGGAAAACAAAAAGAAACAGTATGAGAATGCTGTGGATGCATGTGGTTTGCTTACAACTGCAACCATTGAAAATGATGAGGAGAGCGAGATAAGGGTTGAGGATGTGGCAACCCTGTATAAGCTTGAAATGTCAGGTGAGTACACATATAGCCCTGAGCAGATAAAAAAGACCTATGGCGAGGATATATGTCAGATGCTTTACTCTATGGAAAACGGAGAACACAGCACGGTTGTGGAAACGGAATATGGATATCATGTATTTAAGATGATAGCACTTACGGATGAAGATGCCACTATGAGCAAAAAAGCACAAATGACAAATGACTTAATAAATGAAAGGCTAGGAACAGTCATAGAGGAGTGGAGGCTGCAAATTGATAAAGAATTCAAATATCCGGACTCAATAAATATGGATGCATACGATGCCATTGGGTAGGAAGAGGCTGCCTATACAAAATATAATTCTATACTGTAATAACGAAAACACGCTTTCGCTCGTCTCAGACGTAACGGTACTAAGAGTTGAGTGGGCATATATACAGTGACATAAAAACCGTTATGAAAACGTCGGTACTTAAATTGCCGGTTTAAGACACTCCTATATGAGTATCTTAGACCGGCAATTTTTAGTACCGCTACGTCTTTCATCGAGCAAAAGCGTGTTTTATGTCACTGTATATATGCGCACTCAACTCAAGTACCGACGTCTTCAAACGGTTTTCTTATATACAGTATAGAATTATATTTTGTATGGGCAACCTCTTATTGTTGCCAGTTCATATTTAGTGGCTGCCGGTTGATCCGAAGCCACCGGTTCCACGAACTGTTTCATCCAACTGTTCCACGGTATTAAATGCTGCAGCTATATATGGGGTGATAACAAGCTGTGCAATTCTTTCATTTGGTTGTATGGTTGCTGCCTCATGAGAGTGATTGTGAAGAGCTACCATAACTTCTCCACGGTAATCTGAGTCGATTACACCAACCTTGTTGGCAGGTGCAAGCCCTTTTTTGGAAGCAAGACCGCTCCGGGCATAAATAAGGCCGGCATATCCGACAGGAAGCTCCATTGCAAGACCCGTCGGAACGAGAAAGGTTTCTCCTGAACCGATTACAACAGGCTCATCAAGACATGCGTAGAGGTCTGCGCCGGCTGCAAACTCTGAACCATATGTTGGTATGGTCGCATCTTTATTGAGCTTTTTAATATTTACATTCATAGATTGTATCATTTATATTCGTCCATCCTTATCCCATAGTATTGTTTTCCCCTCTTTAAGGGATTGTTTTACATCAATGATTCTTTGATTTGATGAGCCTCTGAAACGCAACCCTAAATCCTTTAAATCTTCTTCGAATTTACCATCAACAAGAATATCTATATATGAGATGAGCTCTCTTGTCTCCTCCCATTTAACCATCATATTGTTCTGGATGTCTCTTTCAAATTCAAATCCTGTGTAGCACCACACATTTTTGTCAGGATAAAGTTTGACAAAACGTCTTAAAAGGGGAAGCAGTCCCTGCTGGTTACTGTACTCCAGCGGTTCTCCGCCCAAAAGGGATAAGCCTTGTATATAATCGGGTTTAAGGCTTTCCAATATTCTGTCAGCATCGGCTTTTGTAAAAGTCTTTCCATAATTAAAGTCCCACGCAACTTCGTTGAAGCATCCCTTGCAGTGATGGTTACAACCGGACACAAATAGTGAAACTCTTATACCGATTCCGTTTGCCACATCAAATTCTTTTATGTCGGCATAGTTCATTATAAAGTTCCTTTCATAGAAAGATTAAATATTACAGGCACTGCCAGTTGAAGCAGTGCCCACATATAAATTACAGATGAAGAACTCTTGATTTAATTTCTTTCGTTTTACCTACGTTCCAGAAATTTTCACCAAGATAACCACAAGTACGGCGTGTTACATTCATTTTTGAATGGTCCTTATTGCCACATTGAGGGCATTCCCACTCACAGTCATCATTGACAATTATTTCTCCGTCATAATCACATACATGGCAGTAATCTGATTTGGTATTAAACTCTGCGTATTGGATATTGTCATATATAAATCTGACAACCTCCTCAAGAGCCTCAAGGTTGTGTCTCATATTTGGAATTTCCACATATGAGATAGCACCGCCTGAGGATATCGTCTGGAACTGGCTTTCAAATCTGAATTTGCTGAAAGCATCAATTTTCTCACGTACATCAACATGATATGAATTTGTATAATATCCCTTGTCGGTAACATCAGGAATAGTTCCGAACCGTTCGCGGTCAATTCTTGCAAATCTGTAACAGAGTGACTCGGCAGGGGTTCCATATAATCCAAAACCTAATCCGGTTTCTGCCTTCCAAGCGTCGCATGCTTTGCGGAGCTTTTTCATAACACGAAGTGCGAAATCCTCACCCTCAGGTGTTGTATGGCTTACACCCTTTACAAGCTTGGTGACTTCATACAAGCCGATGTATCCAAGGGATATTGTTGAATATCCGTCATGAAGAAGCTTGTCAATTTTTTCACCCTTCTTAAGTCGTGCGATTGCACCATATTGCCAGTGAACGGGACTAACATCCGAGGTTATTCCCATAAGGGCGCGATGACGACACATAAGTGCCTCAAAGCAAAGCTCAAGTCTTTCATCAAGAAGCTTCCAGAACTTGTTTTCATCCCCTTTTGCAATAATTCCTATCTGCGGAAGGTTTAAGCTGACAACACCCTGATTGAAGCGTCCCTCCCACTTGTAATTTCCATTCTCATCCTTCCAAGGGGAGAGGAAGGAACGACATCCCATACATGAAAATACGTTGCCTTCATAGTTTTCACGCATTTTCTTTGCTGAAATGTAATCCGGATAAAGTCTTTTTGCTGAACATTTAACTGCAAGTCTTGTTATGTGGTCATATTTACCACCCTTGAGGCAGTTGTGCTCATCCAGTACATATATAAGCTTAGGGAAAGCCGGTGTAACATACACACCCTTTTCATTTTTGATTCCCTCAAGTCTTTGTCTTAATATTTCTTCAACAATGATGGCATTTTCCTCAATATACTCGTCCTTAGGGTCGAGATTTAAGAAAAGTGTTACGAAAGGTGATTGGCCATTTGTAGTCATCAATGTATTTATCTGATACTGAATCGTCTGTACTCCTGAGCGAAGCTCATCGTTGAGACGTTCACGTGCCATTTTTTCAAGTATTTCGTCATCAACCTGGTCTCCGAACTCTTCTACAAGTCTGCTCTTGTATTTGTTGTAGCTCTTTCTTAAGTATTTTCCAAGGTGTCTGACATCTACGGATTGTCCACCATACTGGCTGCTGGCAACTGAAGAAATAATCTGCGTCATAACGGTACATGCAACCTGAAAGCTCTTGGGACTTTCAATAAGCTTTCCGTTCATAACAGTTCCGTTGTCCAGCATGTCTCCTATATTAATGAGACAGCAGTTGAATATTGGCTGAAGGAAGTAATCTGCATCGTGGAAATGGATGGCTCCTTCGTCATGTGCCTTGGATATCTTCTCAGGAAGAAGGACTCTCCTTGTAAGATCCTTTGAAACTTCACCGGCGATAAGGTCTCTCTGTGTGGATGCAACGGTAGCATTTTTGTTTGAGTTTTCCTCCATAACATCCTTGTTTCTGTTTTGTATAAGGCTTAAAATTGAATCGTCAGTTGTGTTTGCCTTTCTTACAAGTTCACGCGTATATCTGTATATAATGTAAGTTTTGGCAAGGACAAATTTTCTGTCATCCATAAGGTCCTGCTCAATAATATCCTGTATATCCTCTACAAGCATTCTTTGACGGTTTTTTGCTTCAATCCCCTGTACAATTTCCTCAATTTTTTCATCTGAAATTTTTTCGCAAGGTTCCACCTCGGCGTTTGCTTTTTGAATGGCCGTTACAATTTTTGAACGGTCATAAGTAACGGTATGTCCGTCACGTTTAATTACCTTCATAGTACATCTCCTAACTCCTATCTTAATCAAACCGGTAACATTGTTTCCCATAGGTATACTTCTCTTGAGCATAACTTATTAGCCCCCGTGATTTGTTATTATAGCACCTTGTCTCATTAATGTCTACTAAATATTGTAAAATATTTAAAAAATATACAAGATATAGTGTTTTTGACAAATATAACCATAAAATGTGAAAAAACCTTGAAAATAGGTGCATTCCACAAAAATAGGCTTTATTTTTTTATGGAAATGTGATATAAAAGTTTAGTAACAAAAATGATTATATAATAATTTTATAGAAGGGACAATGAAATGAAGAAGAAATTTAAAGGGATTGGTTATATACTTACTCTGACTATGGGTCTTACTATCTTGTCGGGCTGTGGCAAGGAGAAGGCTACAAAGCCGGAGGATATGATAGATAAATATGCTGCCATGTGTGAGCTTGGCGAGTATAAGGGAATTGAATACAATGAAGCAAAAACTGTGGTTACTGACGACATGGTTCAGGCTGAGGTTGATAAACTCCTTACAACCTTTTCAACTTCTACGCCTATAGAGTCAGGCAAGGTTGAAATGGGAGACACTGTAAATATAGATTTTGTAGGAACTATAGATGGGGAGGAATTCCAAGGTGGTTCAACAGGCGGAAACGGAAGCGAATATGTCCTCGGTTCAGGAGGACTGATACCTGGTTTTGAGGATCAGATAGCAGGACATAACGTAGGTGAGAACTTTGATATAAATGTAACTTTCCCTGAGAATTATGGGAAAGATGAGCTGAATGGAAAAGATGCGGTTTTCAATATTACAATAAACAGTGCATCAAGACCTGTGCGCCCTGAGTACACGGATGAGTTTGTTGCATCAAACACGGATGCGTCATCAAGGGCAGAGTATGAAGCAAATACAAGGGCAAGCCTTGAAACCTATTATGCAAATACGAATAAGGCTGATAACAGAACAGCAGTTATTACAAAGATAATTGAATCGGCAAAGATTACCCAGTATCCTGAACAGGAGATGAAAAAGCTTGTAGACGAAACTGTTTCTTCTGTAGAGAAGGAAGCCAAATCTTACGGATATGACCTTGCAACCTATGTTACGGCTGTATACGGAATGGCATCAGAGGAGTCATTTGTAAACTATATTTCCGGTATTGTTGAGGATTACCTCAATGAAAAGATTGTTGTATGTGCAATAGCAAAGGCAGAAGGATTAACGGTAAGCGATGAGGACATTGCGGCATCTGAGAAAACGATTATGGATGCTTATGGAATAGCTACAACAGATGAGCTTTATGAGAACTACTCAAAGGATGATGTTACCTATTATGCAATAGCAGAAAAGGTGTATGACTTTGTAGTTGAAAATGCTACTCCTGTAAAGGCAGAGGAGTAAACAAACAATTAAAATAGCGATTGACAATCTGCACATATTAATGATATGATGCAGATTGCACTGAGCAGTTGTGGCGGAATTGGCATACGCGCATGATTCAGGTTCATGTCCGCTTACGCGGGTGTGGGTTCAAGTCCCATCAACTGCACTATATAAAGGGGTGTCCGATATGGACATCCCTGATTTTTATTTCGGCTTCTTATTTTGTTGCACTGTTCTTGTATATTCCTGCAAAAAATAGTATAATTAAACAATATGTTTATAAAAAATAAAGAGGTTTTTGAGTATGGGCAGACATAGGGAAAATACATATTCAAAACTTAATATGGATGAACTTAAGGAACTGATTCTGAAGAAACGGAAGAAATATACGGAAAAGATACCTGCAGGAATCAGCAAAGAAATAAGCAAGTTCTGTCAGGTGGAAGAACTTGCTTTGGAAGGGGGAAAATGTTACAGGATTCACCCTGACAAAAATTTTGAGGGCAAGTATATCTTTTATCTTTATGGTGGTATGATGTGCCAAAATATATCTGCGCAGCAGTGGGAGTTCATCGCTTCTATTTCAAAGAGTCTGGGGATAGGTGTACTTGTGCCGATGTATCCGCTTGCTCCGGAGTTTTCCTGCAGGGAAACCTTTGATATGCTTGAGAAAACATATTCAAACCTCACTATGTCGTATGATATAAAAAAACTAATCCTCATGGGGGATTCCTCAGGGGCGGGACTTGCACTGTCCCTTGCAATGATAGCATGGAGAGAGGGATATAGGAAGCCGGATCAGCTTATACTTTTATCACCTGTGCTCGATACGGAATTTTTTGATACAGAGCTTGAAAAAAAGCTTTTAGATACAGAATATTATGACGAAACCATATTTTACAATAAGGCGGCTAAGGATTTTATAAATACATACTGGGTTAAGGATTATGCAGTTAAAACGGAATACACAAGTCCGTTTTATGAGGACTACACGGATTTGTGCGATGATGTAATCATATTCTCAGGGATAGATGACATGTTCAACTGCTATGCCAGAGCATTTTATAAAAAAGCAAAAATGCAGGGTGTCAATATCCGTTTTTTTGAATTTGACAAAGAAGGACATAACTTTATAATCAGCTCAAAGACAGGTAAGGCAAAAAGTGCCAGAAGCTATCTTGTGGATGTCCTCAATAATACATATTTGAATTCCCTCCCTGACATTTATCCTATAAAAATGATGGCGGACTGGACTAAAAAATATCCTGACATTATAAATGATGAATGGGCAACTAAGTTTATATATGATAATAAGTTTGACTTTTCAAATATAAAAACAAGGATGAGTGAGTATAGGAGTATTCTCAAGGCTTCAGCCTATAGTGCCTGTGATGCTAAGGTGGCAAGGTATATCATGGAATATCCTAATTGCACGATTATTAATTTGGGATGCAGGCTGGATAACATGTTTAAAAGGCTGGATAATGGAAGAATTCAGTGGTATAGCATTGATACACATAACATTATGTCTGTAAGAAGAAGTATGTATGGAGAGAGAGAGAGGGAAAAAACCGTTGGACGGGACATAATGGATTTTACGTGGGTGGATGAAATCAAATGCAGAAGAAATCATGGCGTTATGTTTGTCTGTAACGAGGCACTTATGTGCCTTACCAAGCATCAGCTAAAAGAACTGCTGAAAATACTTCGTGAGAAATTTCCGGGAGCAGATCTGGTATTTACCGCAACAACTACAGGAGCATCAATATACACAAATATTATGTATGGTTCAAATGCCGTGGAGATTGATAAAAAGAAAATTTTCGTCAATGATGCCCAGAGGCTTTTGGGTGAGTGGGGCAGTGATTACAGACTTATATCAGAGGAGCCATTAATGAAATTTGCGGGTAAGCCTGAAAAACTCAATCTGAAGACAAAGGCATCGATGGCTTATAACAAGATATCATATAATTACAAGATTGTACACGTCAGACTTGGCGGGGAAGCCTACGAGATTTCGATTTAGTTTATACTTAGAGGTGATTAAATGCTTATTGGTGAAAATTTGGTAAAAAGCTTTGAACGCAATGAGAAACGGGGAAAAAAGACGGAATTCAATGCGGTAGATAATATATCGATTGAAGTCTCACAGGGGGAAATCGTTGGGATACTCGGCGCCAATGGAGCGGGAAAAACAACACTGCTCAGAATGCTGGCGGGTATTATGAAACCCACATCGGGACAAGTGATTTTCCGTGATGGGGATACCCGGGTTGAAAACGAGCTTGTCATGAAGGGCAAAATCGGGTATTTATCAGGAAATACAAAGCTGTATGGAAGATTAAGTACAAGGGAATTGTTGGACATGATAGGCAGGATACATGGGATGGATACATCGGAGATTGGTGAGCGTATAGCTGAAATTTCCGATGTTTTAAATATGGGAGAATTTATTGATAACAGGATAGAAAAGCTGTCAACAGGCCAGACACAAAGAGCTTCTATTTCAAGATGTCTGATACACAGTCCCCAGATATATATTTTTGATGAACCTACATTGGGGCTTGATATATTAAGCAGCAGTGCAATTATAGAATTTATGCTTAAGGAGAAGGAAAAGGGCAAGGGTGTTATCTACTCAACCCATTATATGGAGGAGGCAGAGTATCTTTGCGACAGAATTATAATGATAGGCAAGGGACGGATTATTGGCAGTGGTACTCTTGAGGAGTTAAGAAATAGTACAGGACTTTCCAATCTCAGGGAGATATTCAGAGAGCTTGTATCGCAAGAGGAGGACCTGTATGAATTTTAAAATAGTTAAAAGTCTGTACAAAAAAGAAATGCTGGATGTTTTAAGGGACAAAAAAACCGTTATTATGATGCTTGTTGTTCCTCTTGTACTTTATCCACTTGTTATGATTTGTTCCCTCACAATTATGACAGGAATAACGAATAGCATATCAAGCAGTACATACCGTATATGCCTTGATTTTGAGGATGACGGGCATGTGGAGGAGCTGTTTAAAAATACGGATGAGGTGTCGTATTCCTTTGAGATAGTTACCTGCGAAAATCCGGATAAGTCATTGGCGGATGAGGAAATTGATGCAATTATAAGGAAAACTGTTGAAAATGGCAGAGAATGCTTTGATATTACTTATATGTCATCAATCAATAATTCCTCATATGCAACAGACATGATACAAAAAACACTGAAATCTTATTCCCATAGTCTGACTGTAGGCATACTGGAGGAGGCAGGCTTAAACCCCGAAGATACGCTGGCACCTGTGGATGTACATTACAGGGATGTATCTACAAACGAGGAGACGGCAGGCAGCCTTCTGGGAATGCTGATTCCATTTATGCTTGTAATGAGCCTTCTTATGGGTACTATGTATCCTGCAATAGACACAACTGCGGGGGAAAAGGAACGGGGAACATTGGAAACTATGCTAACACTGCCGGTATCAAACAGTGAGCTTATTATGAGTAAGTTCCTGGCAGTGGGAACCATAGGGGTTACATCTGCAATTTTAAATCTTATTGCCATGGGTGGTGTAGGCGCGTATATGTACAATATGGTTGCGTCGGTCAGAGAAGGTACAGGCAGGCTTAACATGGCAAAATTTGTACCGGCAATCTGTGTGGGAACACTCTGTATTTTAGCATTTGCCATATTTATAAGTGCTATATCAATGTGTGTCTGTGCACTTGCCAGGTCGTATAAGGAGGCAAACAACTATCTTACTCCGCTTACTCTGATTGTTATGTTTGCATCATTTTTGGGTTTTATACCAAATGTTACGCTAAGTACATCAACTGCACTGATACCAGTGGCAAATGTGTGTCTCCTTGTAAGAGATTTGTTATTGTTTAAGTATAGTATAAGGATGATTGCACTTGTGCTGTTTGTGAATGTTGCATATGGTATGATTTCCGTAATGCTTCTTTCTAAAATATACAACAGTGAAGCTGTTATATTTGGAGATGGCAGTGGTGGAATTCAAATATTTGAGAGAAGAAGTAATATAAAAAAGGGAATGGTGCCTACAACCCAGGATGCATGGCTTGTTATCATTATTACGGCTATGCTTGTTATATATGCAGGCGGTGCTGCGCAACTTAAATATGGCATATATGGTTTGCTTGTAACACAGTTTATTGTTGTAGGAATACCTGTTATTGCAACAATTTACACGAAGAAGGATGTTAAGCATACGTTCAAACTGAAAGGCTGCTCTCTAAAATTCTTTATTGGTGGAATCTTTGTGATTGCGGGGGGAATTATGCTTGGAATCATTGTGTCTGCCATTGCCGGACTGATATTCAAGGATAGTGCCATGGATGCATCGGAGTCCATGGCACAGATTGTAGGCGACAGCTTCCCACTTGCTATCATAATTATTGCGCTGGCACCTGCAATATGTGAGGAGCTGATGTTCAGAGGCTATGTATTGGGGGCTATGTCTGGAAAATATAAGCAAAAAAACGCAATTATTGTAAGTGCAGTTATTTTTGGAGTATATCACATGAGTGTATCCAAATTTTTCACAACAGCTTTAATAGGCGGACTCATATGTTATGTGGCAGTGAAATCGCAGAGTATACTTCCGGGCATGTTGATGCATTTTGTCAACAATGCACTTTCTGTTGTGATAATGTTTTATCCTGATGAAGCCGCAAGGATATTTCTTGTGTTTGAAAAGGAAAGGCTTGCTGTGTCAGACGTTATGATTATGCTTGGGTTCGGTATGGCTTTTGTTGCATTGGGAGTTTATATAATTAAAAGTGTAACAAAAGAAAAAATAATAAATAATCGTGACCTTTAGTGTTGTGTCATGGGAGAAAATGTGATACTATAATATGATAGGAAACATTATAAGATGAAATGGATTATTTTATGAGTATAGATATACGAAAGGTTTTGCTGGTTTTGGCCGCAGTGGCAATTTTGATTGCAATTGGTATAGTAATCGGCATAAATATAAACGTGAAACGTGAACAGCCACAGCCTGTTTTTGTGGATGAGAATTCTTGGTCGCTTAGTCAGGGACAGGAAGGGCAGATGATATATGAAAATTATTGGAAGTTTATCGATGCTAGTTACATAATTGTAGGTACTCCGCCAGATTGTCTGTTCTACAAAATTGTTACGGAAATACCAAGAAATGATTTTGACAATGAAAGCTTTTACATAGATTCAGGAGATGAGATGTATTATCATGACAAGGAAGGAAACAGGCAGTCATACATAGTTATTGATGTGTCTGAATTTCAGCCACAAGTCGATTGGGAGCAGGTAAAAGCTTCGGGAGTACAGGGAGCTATGGTTCGGGTTGGATACCGTGGATACGGCTCCGGAGCGCTTGTGGAGGACTCGATGTTTCAAAACTACGTGGAGTCGGCACTTGAGGCAGGCCTAAAGGTAGGTGTGTATTTTTATACACAGGGAATAAGCTATGAGGAAGGTGTAGAGGAGGCAAAATTTGTTCTTAAAGCTATAAGGAAGTATAATATTTCATATCCGATAGCTATTGATACAGAGGCTATTTATGCCGATGATGCAAGAACAAATGATTTAGATATCACAGCGAGAACAGATGTTGTGGTAGGTTTTTGTGAAACAGTCAAGGAAGCAGGGTATACCCCTATGGTATACACAAACAGAAATTGGCTTGTACAATGTCTTGATTTGACAAGACTTGGTGATTATAAGATATGGTATGCACATTATACAAATCAGCCGGATTTGCCATATCAGTATATAGGATGGCAATATACTGATGAAGGACATGTCAATGGTGTAGGTGGTAATGTTGACATGAATGTCTGGTTTGAGTAACCTTAGTTGAAAAGAGGAGATAATATGGCTGATTGGAATGTCGCATTTGACTATGTTGCGTCCTATATGATGCTTGTGATTGCAGCATGGTATGTGATTGAAAAGAAAATACCTTTAAAAAGCTATGTAGCCTTCCGGCTGCTTGTTAACACTGCAATTGTTGCAACTATGTTGGAAATAATTGTAACACATTTGTTGCGGAGGCAAATTGCTAGTGATATGGTCTATCATCTGGTTTCGGCGCAGACGTTTATTATTCATTTCCTGGCAGTTCTTTTTGCCAAGTATTCTTTTTCTCTGTCCAGACTTACGGACAAGGTAGTGAACCGTATAAAGCAGGTTCTCATTGTTGTTATGTCAATGGAGCTTATGCTTGTTGTCGTAAATTATTTTACAGACATACTGTTCACAATAGAAAATGAAAGATATGTTGCACATCAAGGCATGCTGTTGCTTGTTCTTGTAGATCTTGCAATGATAGGTTTGGCTATTTACAATATGATAAAGTATGTAACGGATATATCAGTTTTTAAATCCATTACGATAATCGCAAATATTTTTGTAGTGTTGGTGGCAGGCTTTGCCCAGATTGTTTTGGGGATACCTGTACTAAATAGTGCAATTGCAACTCTGCTTCTGACGCTTTGTCATTATCTTCATAACCCTGATACGGTAAAGGATCAGACGACACAGCTTTTTAACAGAAAAATGCTTGGAAAGTATGTAATCAATCTTTATGAGCAAAAAAAGCCTTTCGATGTAATTATGGTTGCCATGGATGATTTTAAGTTTATAAACAAGACATATGGGGCAAGGGTAGGAGATAAGCTTTTGCTTTCGGTGGGAAATTACCTGACACAGCTTGAAGTACCGAAATATGTATTCAGATTTGGCTCTGACCAGTTTTGTATTGTTGTTGATAAAAAGGGGCAGAAGCTTGATGACATTACTGATGGTATCATTAACAGATTCAGACACCCTTGGTATGGAGGTACAGAAATAGGTATCATGATGTCTGCTTCCATCTGTTGTGTAACATGTCCTAAGGATGCAGATGATTATGGAAGCCTTGTAGAGGTTATTGACTATTCAATGGCAGTGGCAAAAAAGTCCAGAAAGGGTATGGTATCAAAGGTTGAAAACCTTGAGCTTGATAAGCTGAAGAGAGAGAAGGATATAGAAAAAGCGTTAAGGCTTGCTATGGACAGAGACGAATTTATGGTTTATTATCAGCCTATTTATTCTATCAAGAAGGGTAAATACAATTCTGCAGAAGCCTTAGTCAGGATGAATGATGAGGAACTAGGCTGGGTGTCACCTGAGGACTTTATTCCGATTGCAGAGAAAAATGGTCTTATAGTAAGTATGGGTGAAATGATACTTGAAAAGGTATGCAAATTTATACATGATTATGATATTATGGAAACTTCAATAGAGTATATTGAGGTGAATATAAGCTCTGTACAGCTTATGCAGCTTGATTTTGTTGAGAGGGTAAAAAGCATTCTTGAAAAGTATGATGTTAAACCGCAGCAAATTAATATGGAAATAACAGAAACAGCAACCATGGGAAATATGTCCATTATAAACAAAAACATAGAAAAGCTTGTAGAATATGGAATAAACTTCTCGTTGGACGATTATGGTTCCGGAAATGCAAATATAGATTACATAAATCATATGCCATTTAAAATTATTAAGCTGGATAAGTATATTATATGGGATGCCTTTAAGGACCTTAAGGCAGGAGTTACATTAAAGTATACGATACAAATGCTGAATGAGTTGGAGCTTCTTATAGTAGCTGAGGGAGTTGAAACGGCAGAAATGAAAGACAAGCTGGCAGCAGTAGGTTGTCATTATATGCAGGGCTGGTATTACTCCAAGGCTGTATGTGATGAGGAATTCAAAAAGCTGTTATCAGCATAAAAATAAGGGCTGTCTACTGAAATTTGAACTATATGGCTCGCCTATTGCGGTCACACTACTATATACACATAAAACACGCTTTCGTTACGTCTGAGACGAGCGAAAGCGTGTTTTTCATTGCCACATAGGCTGTATCCGCACAGGCAATTCAAGTGCCGACGTCTTCAAACGGTTTTATGTGTATATAGTAGTGTGACCACAGTAAGCGAGTCATACAGTTCAATTTTAGTGTGCCCTTGTAGTTTTAGGCTGTAAGTTTTTCGATTGCCTTGTTAATACGACTCAGGGTTTCATTTTTGCCTAGTATTGCCATGAGCTCCGTTGCACCTCCCGGTGTTGCCTGCTTACCTGATACTGCAGTTCTAAGGGGCCACATTACAAAGCCTGTTTTATATTCTTTTGATTTTGCAAATTCCTGAAGTGTTTCAAATAATGTGTCATTATCAAAAGCCTCAAGCTGTTCAAGGACAGGCAGAACCTCTTTTAACAGAGCAAGAGAGTTTTCTGCGTTTGTTTTCATTTTCTTGTGTGTGTACATGTCAACAGAATAATCCGGAACCTCCTGTAAGAAGTCTATCTGCTCCCTGATATCAGGCATTACATCAATTCTCGTTTTTACCATGGCGGCAATCTTTTTTGTATCCATGTAATCGGGTACAATTTCCTTTATATATGGAAGTGCAAGCTCATAGAATTTGTCATCGTCCATTGCCTTAATGTATTCACTGTTCATCCATTTTAATTTTGTCATATCAAGAACTGCCGGTGATTTTGACATGTTTTTATAGTTGAAAGCCTCGACCAGCTCGTCCAATGAAAATATTTCGCGGTTATCATCCGGACACCATCCAAGTAATGCAACGAAGTTTACGATTGCCTCTGTCAAAAAGCCCTGCTCCAATAAATCTTCAAAGGAGGAGTGACCGCTTCTTTTGCTTAGCTTATTGTGGGACTCATCCGTTATGAGCGGACAGTGAATGTATGTTGGAACCTCCCATCCAAAGGCCTCATATAAGCGGTTATATTTCGGTGATGAGGAAAGATACTCATTACCACGAACAACATGGGTAATATTCATGAGGTGGTCATCAACTACATTTGCAAAGTTGTATGTTGGGAAGCCATCTGACTTTATTAAAATCATATCATCAAGCTCCTCATTTGAAACGGTGATATCACCATAAAGCTCATCTGAAAATGTTGTTGTTCCCTCTGTTGGGTTGTTCTGCCTTATAACATATGGAATTCCTGATGCAAGCTTGTCGTTGATTTCCTCTTTTGAAAGATTTAAACAGTGCTTGTCATAGCGTGAAATCGTTTTGCCTGCAACTTCTGTTACAAGTCCCTTCAATCGGTCTTCATCACAAAAGCAGTAGTATGCCTCGCCCTTGTCAATCAGCTTTTTGGCATATTCAAGATATATTCCCTGATTGTGACGCTGGCTTTGTACGTATGGACCTACACCGCCGTCCTTATCTGGTCCCTCATCATGTACAAGACCTGTTTTTTCAAGGGTTCTGTTTATGATATCAACGGCACCCTCAACTTCACGTTCCTGATCTGTATCTTCTATTCTAAGTATAAAATCACCGCCGTCATGCTTGGCGATAAGGTATGCATAAAGTGCAGTTCTGAGATTTCCTACATGCATTCTGCCTGTGGGGCTTGGTGCAAATCGTGTTCTTGTTTTAGACATTTTTATTTCTCCCTTTTGCTGAATTTCTTAGGAAATTATAACCTAACATTTTTTATTTTACAACACAATAGTTGATTAATGTTTTGATTTTTAGTATACTAAAGAATGAATTGTGAAAAGTGCTAAATAATCTGCTGTAAGTATGAAAGCAGGTTTGTTTACAAGGTTACAAGGGATTGGTGTATTATGGAAGAAACGGTAATGATGATTTTATTTGAACAATCCACAATAACTGTTTTGTTTGCTGTTTTACTTGTGGTTTTCTTCATAGCATTGGTTGCTATGAGTATCGCATTATTTGTAAGCAGGGCAAAGCATGAGGATGACTATGCCGAGGATGACATCAAGGAAATAAAAAAGCTTGAAGAAAATGCAAGGGATGAAAGAATCGCTGATTTAGAAAGCCTTTTCGAAGAAACAGAAGAAGAAAATAAAGGAAACCTAGAAGAAGAAAACACATACGACAGTGCAATGGACGATGTATTTGTGGATACATTGACAGTGGATGAATCAATGGACGATGTGTATGTGAATACCCTGAATGAGGAAGATTTATATGAGACAAATGAAAAACAGCCACAGCCGGATGATAAAATATGGGATGATAACGACTATGACGAGGTTGGGCAGACCGATAAGCTGATTGCAACAGATGCCCAGATGGCATTTATTGAAAGTCTCAAAGCACGTGATAAAACGGCTCCGGAAGCAAAAATACAGGAAATTACCAACATTGATGAAATCAGTATACGGGGAAATGCAGCTCATGGGATTGATGAGAGCTTCTCAGGACAATTTGAGGAAGACTATTCGGACAATGACTTTATCCCACAGATTTTACCGGAGGGGCTTACTGAGGAAGCAATTGATGCATCCGTAAGGGAGGCTAAGGCTCTTAGAGACGCAGTGATGTTTGGGGCGGCACAGCAGTTTGATATCGCAACCGGAAGACAACGTAAGAAGGGGCTTAAGAAATCTAATGTTTTAAGTACAGATGATTTTTATTGGTATAATAAAATGGATGTTGCCCAAAAACCGTCATACAAAACAGCAGAAATGTATTACCATTATTTCAATTTGCCGAAGGACTGTATTGATGATTTGCTAATGGAGATGTACGATTGTGCACTTGTAAGGACAGAGGAAATAAAGTATATCGCTTATGGAATTGAACCAAAATCTGTGTCCATGAAAGAAATTCTTGTGTCCGGTAACGCAAACTATGATGTTCAACAGAGGAAAAAGGAGCCTACAACTCAGGATTTGGTGAAAATATATGAGAAGTGGTGCACATATGTTGATTCATTATTTGAGAAGATAGAACTTCATGCAGATGATTATACCACTGAGGAGGTAAGACAGAGACTGTATGCGTTTGGAAAGAATGATGTTGAAGTTCTTATAGAAGGAAAATAGTATGAAATATTGGAGGTATTGCTTTGACTGTATTTAGAGCGACATTAAAGGATAAGTCTGTTTTAGAAAAATACTTAAGATATAATAATTACCCTGGCTGCGAATTTTCCGCAGCCAATAATATTTTATGGTCAGAATACTATGATACCGGGTATGTGATAATTGAAGATATGCTGTCATTTTGTAAGTTGGAAAATGATTTGCCAGTGCGTTTTTCCTTTCCGGTAGGACAGGGTGATACAAAAAAAGCATTTGACTGCATAAGAGATTACTTTAATTTAAATAACATGGAGTTTTCCATGTATCTTGTTGAGAAAAAAATGTATGAGAGGATAGAGGAATGGTATCCTGGGGAATATACAATAAGTTTTGACAGGGATTCTGCGGATTATCTGTATGAATATAAAACACTAGCAGAGCTAAAGGGAAAAAAACTTCACGGAAAGCGGAACCATATAAATGCATTTATAGAGCAATATTCTGATTATACTTATGAGGATATTGACGAAACAAATATAGCGGAATGCAAAGAACTGGCAGACCATTGGGCAGAGGATCATGATTCAAATGTATCGGTGGAGGAAAATTCTGAATATGAAATAAAAGCGCTTAAATTTGCATTGGACAATATGAAAGAGCTGGGGCTTGAGGGAGGACTTATTCGTGTTGCAAACAAGGTTGTAGCATTTACTGTTGGAGAGCCTCTTACAAAAGATACGTATGTAATACATTTTGAGAAAGCTTACGCAGATGTGAGGGGAGCTTATCCCATGATTAACAG
>CAMWGV010000030.1 GCA_947173945.1 uncultured Lachnospiraceae bacterium | reverse complement strand
GTTTAGAAATAATAGAACACTTAAAAGAAAATTATTCAGTTGTAGAAGTTGAAAATCCAGTGTTAGAAAAAGTTGTCTATGATAATATAGTTTTAAATGAATATTCAAATCAAAAATTATGTGGTAAAAATCCAATAATAAGATTATTTGAAGTGACAGATAAAAATTTATATGAAAAACAGGATGCTATTTTTAAAGGAATTAAAATTATAGTTGGAATAGAGTTAAATACATCATATATTTTTGTTGAAGGAAGTAGTTATTTATATGATGAACTAATGGTATTTGCAGGATTAGATGATAAAGATATAACTAATTATTTTTTAGTAGCACAATATATAAAATGCAAAGAAAAATTTAATACATAGGGGGCGATAATATGTATTTGTTTTATTTGACTATGAAGACCTTTAATGGTGTTATTGCGATTGGAATACTATTGTATTCTATTATCATTTCAATACTATGCCCAATCCTTAAAAAAAAGCAAAAGTATGCTGTTATGCGGATTTTGTGTGTATTACCTGCTATCGGCGCATTCGTTCATTTTGCGGTATATGGGACTATTACATATTGGGCATTTAAATATCTCTATATAGAAACGCTTTTGCCTTTAATCAATTTGCTGCCGGGGAAGTCGGGTAAGCTTACAGCAGCTAAGTCGGTGGTAGCATCAGTATTGACTTTTACTGTATGTATCAACTTTTTGATTAATTCAATCTCATCACCTATGGTACATAATTATACAAGATATAGTTATACAGAAAGCTTCAGAAAAATGCTGAATACTATGGAACAGGAATATGTTCTTAATGCTTGGAAGCATATCGATTACGATGCATTGCTTAAGGAATACTTACCAAGGGTAGAGGAAGCAGAAAAAAACAATGACGAGCTCGCATATGCAACAATAATCAACGAAGTGACGTATAGATTTTATGATTCACATGTATATTCGCATTTGTCTCCTGAATTAAATGAGGCTGCTCGTGAGAATCTGGCAGGAAATGACTATGGATTGTCAATGATAAAATTAGATGACGGAAGCGTTATCGCCATATTTGTTGAACCTGACAGTGAGTCTTATAAGCTTGGTATACATGACGGGACGACCATTCTTTCATGGAACGGTCAAGATATAAACGAAGCAATCGAAAACATCGAGTGTATCTATCAGACAATTCAATTCCCTGTTGAAAGCAATGAAGATGTATTCCGACCCGTCTTTCTTGCAGGGAAAGGCGGCGACAGCGTTGAGATTACTTTCGTTAATGATGACGGCGACAAGCAAAGTATTAACGTTCAAAAAATCGGAAACTATGATAATCGTTTTACTATGGCATATGTAAAGCTGTTGCATTATGACATGGAGTGGCGCAATTTCTACTCCTGTATGCTTGATGATAAATGTGGGTATCTCCAGATTATAAGCGAATGCTATGATACAGTGTCTGATGATATCTCTGCATTGAGAAATGGTTACTATCCGAAGCTCACGGAATACTATGCCAGCCTTATTCAGGATCTCAAAGAACAGGGTATGGAGTATCTTGTGGTAGATATCAGAAATAACGGAGGCGGATATGATTCTGTTGCCGGAGCATTAGCTTCTCTTTTTACAGATGAAAAGACACATATGGTGTCATTCGGATATGAGGATAAAGAGGGATACCATATCGCAGAGAGTCAATACATATTCCCGGACGGTAGATACAAAGATATTCCTGTTGTAGTTTTAGTAAATGCGCAATGTGTGAGTGCCGGAGACGGAATGGCAAAATTTCTGGGTGATTGCCCTAATGTCACTCTTATGGGTATTACGGCAAGCGGCGGTGTAAATCAAAATAACGGCGGGTATATCTATCTCACAGATAATATCTGCGTTGCATATCCTGTGTTTTTGAGCCTTTCATCTGACAGCGAGCCGTTGATTGATACAGACCATACCAGAAAAAACAGGATACCTCTTGATGTTACTATCCCGATGACTAAAGAAAGTGCATTGAAAATATTCTCCTTTGAGGAGGAAATTGATTATGAACTGGAGTATGCAATGGAATATCTTGAAAAAGAGATGATAGAATAATGGATGTTGAACTAGTAAAAGGTTTATCACCGTGGTTATATACATTGAAACATTTATTATAAAACATGACATATAGTTGTCATGTTTAGTGTAGTATATTTAATTTATTCAGAGGGTGATATATATGAAAATCGACAGGCTGATTGGTATTTTAGCAATACTATTACAGCAGGAAACAGTAACAGCGCCATATCTTGCCAAGCAATTTGAGGTTACAAGACGAACAATTAATCGTGACATTGAAGATTTATGCAAGGCAGGAATTCCGATTGTAACAAAGCAGGGAGTAAATGGTGGTATTTCCATCATGGAGAATTATAAAATAGAGAGGACACTGCTGACAAACAGGGAAATGCAGGATATACTTGTAGGACTTCACAGCCTTGACAGCGTGAACGGTACGAACCGGTATGGACAGCTCATGGAAAAGCTGTTGGCTGGTTCATCGGATTTTATGTCGGGAAGCCAGTCTGTGCTGATTGATTTATCATCTTGGTATAAGGACATGCTTGCTCCGAAAATTGAACTAATCCGGACAGCTATTGAGAGCGGTAGGGAGCTCGAATTTTTATATTATTCTCCAAACGGTGAGAGCACTAGGAATATTGAGCCTTATTATCTGATTTTCCGTTGGTCAAGCTGGTATGTATGGGGATGGTGCAAGGGACGGAAGGATTTCAGACTGTTCAAGCTAAATAGAATGGATCGTTTGAAATTATCAGAGAAAACCTTTGATAAACGTTCCGTACCATTGCCGGATTTAAGCAATGAGCGTATTTTTCCCGGCGGTATACATGTGAAGGCATTGTTTGATGCTGAGTGCAAATGGAGGTTGGTGGAAGACTTTGGGACAGGCTGCTTTGAAGAACAGCCTGACGGAAGGCTATTGTTTCATGCTGATTACACTGACAAGGAAAATTTAATTACATGGCTGTTTAGCTTTCAGGATAAGGTAAAGCTTTTAGAGCCACAGAATCTTGCAAATGAAATGCAGCAAATAATAAAAAATATGGAGGCGAGATATTCAGAATGAATTATATTAAAATTACGGAGGACAATTTAGAGTCCGAACATATTTGTTGTGCTATTTCAAATAATAAAGACCCTCAGGTTATATCAAAAAAAGAATGGCTCAGACAAAGGCTGAAAGAGGGACTTGTATTTTTGAAGGGGGATATTCGAGGTAAGTGTTTTATTGAGTATATTCCTGCTGAATATGCATGGGTTCCGATTGTGGCAGATGGATATATGCACATCAACTGCTTTTGGGTTTCCGGCTCCTGCAAAGGGCATGGGTATTCCAATGATTTGTTAGAACAGTGTATTGCTGATGCAAAAGACAAAGGGAAATCGGGCTTAACTATAATTTCTTCTGCAAAGAAAAAAGGCTTTTTATTCGATCCCAAATATCTTATTTACAAAGGATTTAAGCTAGCAGATACGGCAGACCCTTATTTTCATCTTATGTATCTGACCTTTTCAGAGCGGGCGGAGGTTCCGAAATTCAAGGAGTGTGCAAAAAATCCCAAAAGCAATTTGGATGGTTTTGCTTTATACTATACAAATGGCTGTCCATTTACTGAAAAATATGTACCGATATTGGAACAATGTGCAAGGAATCATGATATGCCATGTACTGTAATTAAGATCGACAGTATGGAAAAAGCGCAAAACGCTCCTGTAGCATGGACGAATTTTGCACTTTTTTATAATGGGAACTATATTACAAATGAGATATTATCAGAAAAGAAGCTCATTGCTTTAATAAAAGAGTTAAGAGGTGATTAAAATGGCATCAAATCCTGAATTTGTTGAATACGTTGCTGACCAGCTACGTGATGCGGGAAATATTACATACCGCAAAATGTTTGGCGAATATGGAATGTATTGTGATGGTAAAATATTTGCCCTTATATGTGAAAATCAATTGTTTATTAAGATTACCGATGCAGGAAGGCAGCTTGCGCCGGAACTTGAAACGGCACCGCCATATGATGGCGCAAAGGATTATTTTTTAATTGAGAATGTTGATGACAGAGATTTTCTTACAAGCTTTGTGATGGAAACGTGCAAGGAATTGCCAATGCCGAAACCGAAAAAACCAAGGAAAAAGAAATAATGGCTTTTAGGATAAAATAAATTATATTTGTTTTCGATTGTGAAAATATTCGCAATATTGTTGATTTTGGTCTGATATTCATTATAATATAAATTGGTGATGAATATGAATAAAGCAACAATTATTGCTGTTGCAGGTAAGGGCGGAGTCGGCAAGACCTCTCTTTCTGCAACAATTGTGCGTTGTTTGGTAGAAAAATATCCAAACAAAAAAATACTTGCTATTGATGCTGACCCTGCAGTGGGACTTTCAACAGCACTTGGCATAGACGTAAAAATGACAATAGATGACATAAGAAAAGAAATTATTGCATCTGTTGACGAGGGCGATACAAGAGGTGCTATAGAACTTTTAGGCGAGGCTAAGTACCGTATATTCGATGCTCTTGTAGAAACAGACGGCTATTCATTTATAGCTGTCGGCAGACCTGAAACAGCGGGCTGTTACTGCAAAATTAACTCATATCTTAAAGAAGTTATTTCGATATTGTCAAACGAGTTTGATTATGTTGTAATTGACGGCGAAGCAGGTATTGAGCAGATTAATCGCAGAGTAATGGAAAAGGTAACACATCTTTTGCTTATTACAGACCCGAGCAAAAAAGGCTGTCAGGTTATAAATACCATTAAAAGTGTTGCGGATGAGCTTGTTATGTACGATAAAATCGGTGCAATTGTCAATCGTATGGCTGATAAGTCACTTAAGGACTATATAAATACAAATGGTATTGAGGTTTTAAGTTATATTGCTGATGACAAAAATTTGTCAATGTTTGATATACAGGGTGAAAATGTATTTAATCTGCCTGCTGAGTCTAATGTAGTTAAGGGTGTCAAAGAGGCTCTTCGCAGAATAGAGGTACTGTAATGAAAGATTTAAAGCATTTAATTTATTTTGAAAATTTGCTTCAAGAGGCAAATAATGAGCTTGTAAGACAAGCAACATCAGAGGGTAAAAAGGCTCTTGCGTATACCTGTTATCATATACCTGAGGTTCTGCTTAATCTTGACAACTGCTTTTCAGTTCGTTTAAGAGCACCGCGAACAGGCTCAATGGATATTGCTACATATTATCTTAGTTCGTATCTGTGTGGATATTCAAAGGCTATTCTTGAACGTGCAATTGAAGGTGGTTATAATTTCCTTTCTGCTCTTATCGGTTCTGAATCCTGCTCAGAGATGAACAGGTGCTACGAGCATTTTACATTGTTGAATCTGGTTGAGAATGACAAGTTCTTTTTATCTGTTTCGGATATTCCGTTTAAAATAGAGCCGCATACGATTAAGCATTATAAAAATCAAATGCAGATTAAGGTGCTTGATAAGCTTAATGAGGTTTATGGTGTTGATATCAGTGAGGCATCTTTGCGCAAAGCAGTTGAGGAGCATAACGAGATTTGCCGTCTGATTACCGAAATCGGAGCATATAGAAAAGAAGAAAATCCAAGAATTACAGGCTATGAATTCCATGTAATTAATCTTGTTACATACTGTTGTCCTAAATATTTAATTCTCGACAAGCTTCGCGAAACTGCCGAGGAGTTGAAAACTCGAGTTCCTGATGAAAAGAAAAGCTACCGGGCAAAGGTTGTAGTAGTTGGCTCCGAGATGGATGACCCTGATTTTACAAAGCTTATTGAGGAGTCAGGTGCGCTTGTTGTTGCAGACAGATATTGTTATGGCTCACTGCCGGGCAGGGAGGAAATCAATCTTACCGATAACGGTGATGTGCTTGAGCAAATTGTGCTTCATTATATGAAAACCTGCCAGTGTCCACGTTACATGAGTAAGGAAAAAGTTGACGGCAGAAAAGAATATGTAAGACAGCTTGTCAACGACTATCACGCGGATGGTGTTATTTATGAGCAGATTAAATTCTGTGAATTCTGGGGATATGAACGAGCGCTTGCATCACATATTATGACGAATGAGTATGGTATTCCGTCTATTACGGTTGACAGGCAGTATACTGCAAGTGCATCAGGACAGCTGAGAACAAGAGTACAAGCTTTTGTTGAAAGCCTTGAAATTAAAAAAATTAAAAAGGCAAAGGAGGCGGAGTAATATGGCAAATCAGCCTAAGAATCTAGGTAATCTGCATGAGCCTAAAACAGGTATACTTAAGCACAGAGAATTGCGTGGATTTAAGGACACGATGTACGATTATTACCGCTGGCTTATCACCTGGAAGGATATGATTAAAATGGTGCTTAAGGCACCTGTATCAACAATCAAGGGCTTGTGGAATTATCGTTGGATGGCAAGCTACCTTTCGGCTCCTGCGTGGGTTGACCGCCATGTTGAAGGACTGCGTGGTACACATCTTCGTATCGCTCATTTGCATTTTGATGCTATCATTAAGCATACTACCGATATGATTCATATGCTCTTTAAGCATGACAAGCATTTTCATCCGAATGATAAGTTTTCGGATAAGACTGTTTGTATGGACGAGCTTTTCTCATTTGAGCTGATGGCAGGCTTTCCGAATCTTTACGGTGTGCCTGTTCAGACAATTCCGATTTTCCTTTCATCAATGGTGGATCAGCACATCACACCGCCTTATCTTGATTTGACAGAAAGCTATGGTGTTCCTGCTGATGTCTGCCCTTTGCCATCTGCAGAGGCAGGTGTTGCAATCAATGATGATTATCCAATGTTCGGCAAATGCTTTTTATCTTGCAATATGCCGTGCGACGGTTCGACAATGAATTCTTCATATATAGACAGACGCTTTAATCTTCCGTCACACGTTGTTAATGTGCCGCTGCGATATACGGAAGAGGAGGTACAGGAATATGCTGTTGACGAGGTTAAATCCTGTATCAGATTTATTGAAGAGCAGACAGGCGAAAAATTTGACTGGGATGCATATTTCAGTGCAATGAAAAATTATAACAAACAGCTTGAATACGAGTTGCAAAAGTGGGATGTCAATAAGACTGATTATCCGCAGATGACAGGTGCAACATTCTGGCTTTACAGATTATTCTATTTCCACCTTTCAGGCGGATTTGACAAGCGTTTCCTTAAAACCGATAAAAAGGTAAACAAGCTTATGATGAAGGGCTTTAAGAAAAAAGAAAAGGTTTCCAAAGAAATGCGCCACAGGGCAATTGTTTGGTCCTGCCCAGCCAATTATTACACAAGTCTTGCAAACTGGCTTGAGAATTGCTGGGGTATAAATGTAGTTATGGATATGGAAACAATGATTTCCTACATAATGTATGATACCGAGAATAAGGATAAGTCACTTGCAACCTATGCAAAAACGCTGCAAAGAACAACTATGAGAAAGCATACCAAGGGCGGTTATCAGAATGTTGTTGATGAGCTGTGGAGAGTTTGCGAAGAATTCAATGTAGATACTGTAATTATGTATAACCAGATATCCTGTAAGGGTATGGACGGTCTCAATGGTATTTTTGATGACCAGGCAAGAGAGCGAAATATTAATTTCATCTGGGTTGACCAGGACCTTATGGATCCGAGAACTGTTTCAAGACGTGATATGCGTGAGCAGATTAATAAGTATATGACAACTGTTTTGCAGGAGGAACCTGTAGACCCAACACTGGTTGATTTTGATGACACAATGGCATGGTAAGGAGAGATACATATGAAATATTTTGGCGGATGTGACGTAGGCTCAACCTACACAAAATGTGTAATACTTAACGAAAATGGAAAGATTGCTGCTGATGCAACAGTAAGAAGCAAGATTAATCCGGTAAAAAGTGCTGAGCTTGCGCTTGAAGAAGCAATCGGCAAGCTGAAAGATATCAAGTCAGCTGAGGAGCTCAGCTATTTAATCGGTACAGGTTACGGCAGAAATAAAGTGTCGTTTGCCGATGAAAATATTTCCGAAATCAGTTGTCATGCAATGGGTGTGCATGTAACGAACCCAAGTGTTAAGGCGATTATTGATATCGGTGGACAGGATGTTAAGGGTATTGCTATTGATACAGACGGTACTGTTAAAAACTTTGCAATGAATGATAAGTGTGCAGCAGGTACAGGTAAATTTTTTGAGGCAATGGCAAATGCGTTTGAAATGACACTTCCTGAATTTTGTCAGCTTTCATTAAAGGCAAAGAATACAATTCCTATTACAGCGCAGTGTACTGTTTTTGCCGAGTCAGAGGTTATTTCACTTGTAGGTGAGGGTAAGCCTATGGACGAAATTGCAGCAGGTATTCAACTTTCTGTTGCCAAGCGCTGTTTTGTTATGGCTAAAAAAGCAGGAGCAACTGACAGTATTACGCTTACAGGCGGATGTGCAAAAAATGCAGGACTTAAAAAGGCTATTGAGCATGTGCTTAAAATTAAAGTTGTAGATCTTGATACAGACCCTCAGCTTATGGGTGCGCTCGGTGCGGCTGAATATGCAAGACAGAAAGGAATGGCATAAATGTTAAAGGTTTTAATTATTATTTTAGTTATTATTGCAGTACTTTTTGTTTTGACTTTCGGTATTTATTATTTTAACCTTGATATGAAATTAGTGCGTAAGGTTTATGATTTGCTTGGTAAGCACTATGATAATCTGGAAAAGGACAGAAAGTTGTAATGATACTGTATAATCAGCTTATTAATCAGATAAGAGATCTTCTGCCAGCATGCAGTAATAGTTTTAAATATAAAAAATCTGTACTCAAGCAGGGAGATAAAAACTCGATATTGCTACTGAAGGATACTGCATATGAGCTTGGCGGCAGTCAGAAGCCGTGTATCAGCACAATGGCTGTGACAAGTACAATTAGTTTTGATAATTCGACTTATCTTTACGGCAAGGATATTCCTGAAATAAAAGAGGACACTGCCTATGGCAAAATTGTTTTTCTGGAGATTGAGGATATTGACGAGGATACAGCCTTTGATAAAATAAAGGAGCTTGAGCTTGTCAGATATAATTATTGCCCTGACGGCTTTATGACGCGTGCTTCAGCACTCAGTATGCGTGAACAGCTACGTGTAAGCAAAAAAGCAGTAAAAAAGAAGATAAGCTTTGCAGATTTGGGCCGTTCGCTGATTAACGAGTATCTTAAAAATCCAATTGTAAAAAGCGTACAGATTATTTTTATTACACAGTTTGATAAATTTGATGAATTGTTGATGCTAGCAGATAAAATAAAAAGCACCACCTCGGCGCTTAATCATATCCTTGATAATATTCTGTTTGATTGCTCGACCTGCAATCTGAAAGAGATTTGCGACGAGGTTGAGGGTATGAAAGAATTGCATATGAAAAAAGCTAAAAGTTAAATGATACAGGCTGTAATGAATGTCGTTCAAAAATGAAAGGGGTACAACATGGCTTTTGATTATAAAAAAGAATACAAGGAATTTTATTTACCACCCAAAAGACCAGTAATAGTTGATGTGCCGAACATTAACTATATTGCGGTTGATGGAACGGGAGACCCAAATGAGCCTGATGGAGAATACAAGGCGGCCATAGGATTACTGTATGCAATTGCATTTACAATTAAAATGAGTTATAAGGGAAAACACAAAATTGAGGGCTATTTTCCGTATGTTGTGCCACCCCTTGAAGGCTTGTGGAAACAAAGCGGAGGTCATGTGATTGACTATACCCATAAGGAAAACTTTGAATGGACTTCCATGATTCGGCTTCCTGAGTTTGTAACAAAGGAAGAATTTGATTGGGCACTTTGTGAGGCAACAGAAAAAAAGCAGATGGATTTCTCAAAGGTGAAGTATTTTAATTATTCTGAGGGATTATGTGTGCAATGTATGCATATTGGAAGCTATGATGCTGAACCAAAGACGATTCAGATGATGAATGACTTTGTCAGTGAACAAGGCTATGTTGTGGATTTTTCAGATATAAGGCGGCATCATGAGATATACCTCAGTGATCCGAGAAGGGCAGCGGAGGATAAGCTTCGGACGGTAATTCGTCATCCGATAAAAAAATATTGATTTATTTGTTATACCGTTTTGGTATTATAGGCTGTGGTATTAAGAAAATTTTCGTATTGCCACAGCTTAATTTTTATATGTACGATTATAAGATTTCTGTTATAATGATTGAAAGTATTTAATAGACGATTGCGAAACTCCTTATTTTGATAAGCCAGTTGTACAATATAGATAATATCGCACGCAGGGTACTTTGGAGCCGCCGGTACTTAGCGAGGTATTTTCGAGCTTAGAACCGTTGCGAGCGACAAGTAGCGAAAGCGTGCCCAGCGGCGATTTGTCTATATTGTACAACGGACGTTCGCAAAAACTTAAGTTTCGCAATTGTCTAAAAATGTTCAAAATTGAAAGGGGTAGAACATGGAAAAAGCAAAGGTTTATTTTACGGAAACAATTACACCAGAGGCGGTTGTTAAGATGTATAACGTGCTCGGAATAGAGCTTAAGGGGAAAGTGGCAGTTAAGGTACATTCGGGCGAGAAAGGAAATCAGAATTATTTAAGACCTGAGTTTATGCGTCCTATGGTAGAGGCGGTAAATGGAACCATTGTGGAGTGTAATACAGCATATGATGGTGCCAGAAATTCTACAGATAAGCATAGGAAGCTGATTGAGGAACATGGCTGGAATAAATATTTTGATGTTGATTTGCTGGATGCCGAGGGCCCTGACATAGTTCTCCCGATTTCAAATGGAACAGTACTGAAAGAAAATTATGTTGGCAAAAATATTTCTAATTATGATTCCATGCTTGTTTTATCACATTTTAAGGGACATCCGGCAGGCGGATACGGCGGAGCGATAAAACAGCTTTCCATAGGCTGTGCGTCCAGTGATGGAAAGTCACTGATCCATTCGGGTGGATATACAAATGATCAGACAATTGTCTGGGACCATATGGCAGAGCAGGATGTATTTTGTGAATCAATGGCAGATGCGGCAGGCAGTATTATGGAGTATTTCAAGGGAAATATTGCATTTGTAAACATGATGTGCAATCTTTCTGTAGACTGTGACTGCTGTGCTGTAGCAGAGGACCCATGCATGAAGGATATCGGAATTTTGTCATCTCTTGACCCTGTTGCACTTGATAGGGCATGTATGGATTTAATCTATAAGTCAGATGATCCGGGACGTGACCATTTTATACAGAGAGTGGAGTCACTTCATGGTACTCATACGATTGATGCGGCAGCAAAGCTGGGATATGGTACTACAGAATACGATTTAATCCCAATTATTTAATGGAATGTAACGATTATTTGGAAATTTTCCATAAGTGACGGACAAAATACTGGTGTAACATTTGCAAAATGAGGAATATATATGGGAGAACACATTTTAGTTGTAGATGATGAGAAGGAAATAGCCGATTTAATTGAGGTATATCTCGTAAATGATGGTTATATCGTGCACAAATTCTATAATGGAACGGATGCATTAAAATGTATAGCGGAAACGGAGTTGGATTTAGCCATATTAGATGTTATGCTTCCTGATGTTGATGGCTTTCATATTTGCCAGAAAATCAGGGAGAGATTTTATTATCCGATTATAATGCTGACAGCAAAGGTTGAAGACGGTGATAAGATAATGGGGCTCACAATCGGTGCGGACGATTACATAACAAAGCCCTTTAATCCCCTTGAAGTTGTTGCCAGAGTTAAGACACAGCTCCGAAGGTATATGCGTTATAACAACACAAATGCAAAAAATGATGCTGAGGTTCACGAATATGATATAAGAGGACTTATAATTAATAAGGATAAGCACAAATGTGAGCTGTTTGGCAAAGAACTGCAGCTTACCCCGATTGAGTTTTCAATACTTTGGTATTTATGTGAGCATCAGGGAGTTGTTGTTCCCTCCGAGGAGCTGTTTGAGGCTGTGTGGGGTGAAAAATATTTAAACAACAATAATACTGTTATGGCTCATATCGGAAGGCTGAGAGAGAAGATGAATGAGCCGGCAAAAAAACCGAAATTTATAAAAACGGTATGGGGAGTTGGGTATACAATTGAAAAATAAATCAAAAAGAAAAAATGTTGATTTCAAACAATTTAAAACTATGTTTATTTTGCGTACCATAGTGATTACGTTCGTGGCTGTATTTGGTCTTTATTTCCTATATGTATTTGTGGTTAAAGGCCATTTTTCAGAATGGGTAGTGGGAATAATTCAAAGGATATTTGGAATGGATTATGAGTCTGCACTTGACAGTTATGATTATGCTATTCGGCGAAATGAAAACCTTATAATTTTGTTCACGATTGCCGTCGTATTTTTTCTGTCATTATTTAGCTGTGTTATCAGATTTACAAAATACTTTAATGAAATTCACAAGGGAATTGACAGCCTTGCAAATGGAAATGCCGAAGAAATATCAATGTCTGCGGAATTATTTCCTATGGAGAGGAAACTTAATACAGTCAAGAATACGATCGAGAAACAAAAAAATGATATTATTGAGACGGAGCAACGGAAAAATGATTTGATTATGTATCTTGCACATGATTTAAAAACACCGCTTGCTTCTGTCATAGGATATCTGAACCTGCTCAAGGATGAGGGACAGATTTCTGAGGAGGTAAGGCAAAAATATTTGTCTGTTTCTCTTGAAAAGGCAGAACGTCTTGAGGAGCTTATTAATGAGTTTTTTGAAATATCAAGGTTCAATTTATCAAACATAACGTTGCAGTACAGCAGGATAAACTTAACGCGTCTGTTAGAGCAGCTTATATTTGAATTTAAGCCTATGCTTGATGAGAAAAATAATTTGTGCAGGCTTGAGATTGAAAATGATGTTATGATGCAGTGTGATGCCGACAAAATTCAGCGTGTCTTTGATAATTTGCTCAGAAATGCAGTTATTTACAGTTATAATGATACTGAAATATGCATTCATGCAAGCTGTCAGGAGGATATGCTGATATTAAAATTCCTGAACAGAGGAGATACAATTCCAGAGGAAAAATTAGAAAGAATATTTGAGCAGTTTTACAGACTGGATTCCTCAAGAGGCACAAGAAGCGGAGGTGCAGGGCTGGGACTTGCCATTGCAAAACAAATTGTTGAGCTTCACGGTGGTACAATAAGTGCAAAAAGTGAAGATGAGATTACTGAATTTATGGTGACACTTCCTTTGACCGTAGGAAAATCGTAAGAAATTCCGTAGGAAAAAAACTGAATACTTTGTGGGGAAACAAATAAATGACACTCCTGTTATTGGTACAATTTAGTACATAACAGGAGTGTTTTTTTTGTTGATGCAGGAAAATGGTAAGACAAACCTTACAAAAGCTGTAAGTGGTATTCGAAATTTCCTGTTGTTATATTGATAACAGAAATCAGAAAGAACGTTTGCCTGAGTATGAAAGTGAAAGAAAGGTGTGTTGAAAATGCAAAAGAAAAAAATTGCGGTTATTTTCGGAGGAAACTCTACAGAGTACGAGGTGTCATTACAATCAGTATACTCCGTGCTGAATAATATTGATACGAATAAGTTTCAGGTTATTCCAGTTGGAATTACGAGGGATGGGAGCTGGTATTGGTACTTGGGAAAATATGAAAGCATAGCAGATGACACATGGGCAGATGACGGTGAAATGCTGCGTCCGATAGTTGTTTCTCCAAATCCGTCTGTGAAAGGCTTTTTGGAGATTTATGATGGAAGCTTTAATATAGTTAAGGTGGATTTGGTTTTTCCAGTATTGCATGGAAAGAATGGGGAGGATGGAACCCTTCAGGGCTTATTTGAGATGGCTGATATTCCTGTTGTGGGCTGTAATACACTTGCTTCGGCTATATGTATGGATAAGGACAGAGCGCATAAGCTGGTTGAGCTTATGGGGGTATCAGTGCCAAAAGCGGTAACATTTAAAAGCTATGAGCTTCCGGATGCAAAGAGAAGAATAGAGGAGGAACTTACATATCCTGTTTTCGTAAAACCGGTACGTGCAGGATCATCATTCGGAATCACTAAGGTAAATTCTGCAGAGGAATTAGATACTGCCATTGAGACAGCGTTTTGTCATGACAGTGAAGTGATAGCGGAGGAAGCAATTGATGGATTTGAGGTTGGATGTGCAATTCTTGGTATTGATGAGCTTACCTGCGGAAGAGTTGATGAAATTGAGCTGTCAGGCGGCTTCTTTGATTATACGGAAAAGTATACATTGAAAACATCAAGGATATATATGCCTGCAAGGATTGATCAAGATACTGAAAAACGGATACAGGATACAGCAACCGCCATATACAAGGCTTTGGGGTGTTCGGGCTTTGCAAGGGTAGACATGTTTTATACCAAATCGGGAGAAATCGTTTTTAATGAGGTGAATACAATCCCAGGCTTTACGTCCCATAGCCGTTATCCGAATATGATGAAAGGAGTAGGGCTTTCATTTTCCGATATGCTGGACAAGCTGATAAGCCTGTACATTTAATGATGAAAACTATAAAAATAGATAATGAAAAAATATATAAAGGTACATTACTTCTAGTGAATGCAGATTACCCATACAAAGAGAAGGATACAGAAGGGCAAATTCCTGTTGATTCCCGCTTTCCTAATATTAGGCTTAAGAAAAATGCAGCCAATATTCTACAGTTTATTTTGGAAAAAATAGGTGCGGAGGCTTCCATCGTTCCTGTAAGTGGTTACCGTTCCGAGGAAGAACAGACAGGCATATATAACGATTCTCTGATAGAAAATGGGGAGGAGTTTACAAGAAAATATGTTGCACTGCCAAGTCATAGTGAGCATGAAACAGGGCAGGCGATTGACCTTGGACTTAACAAGGAGAATATCGACTTTATATGTCCGGATTTTCCATATAAGGGAATATGTGATGAATTCAGAAAGGTGGCTCCGCAGTATGGGTTTATTCAGCGTTATACCAGGGAGAAGGAAAAAATAACAGGTATTTCCCATGAACCGTGGCATTTCCGGTATGTTGGCTATCCCCATTCAAAAATTATTACCGAGTTGGGACTTTCCCTTGAGGAATATATTGAGTTTATAAAAAATTACACATCCTCCTGTAAATTTTCGTATATGACATCTTCAGGTGCAAGGATTGAAGTATATTATGTTCCAAAAGGAACAGACGAGACGCTTATTGAAATACCAAATGGAGCTGTTTATCAGATTTCGGGCAATAATATTGACGGTTTTATTGTAACCCTGTGGAGGAAGAGCAATGAATAAAAGAGAATATTATACAGGTATTGATTATTTCAGGTTTATTGCTGCATTGCTTATTATAGCCATTCATACATCACCACTCGGAAAAATAAATGATACTGGAAATTTTATATTAACAAGGGTTGTTGCCCGGGTTGCAGTTCCATTTTTTTTTATGACATCTGGTTTTTTTATGCTTAGCAGGTACGACTACAATGGAGCAAGGCTTATAAAATTTATAAAAAGGACAGCTGTGCTATATGGGATTTCCATACTATTATACATGCCAATAAATATTTATAACGGATATTTTAAAATGGATCATTTTGTTCCCAATTTTATAAAAGATATTTTATTTGATGGTACAATGTATCATCTGTGGTATCTTCCGGCGGCAATAATGGGAGGCACTATCGCATTATATTTAGTAAGGCATTTTGACTACAAAGCAGCCTTTGCCATATCGGGAATTTTGTATTTCATCGGGCTTTTTGGTGACAGCTATTACGGAGTTTCAGACAGTCTTTCGGGTATTTATACATACATATTTCAGGTGTGTGACTATACGAGAAACGGAATTTTCTTTGCACCTATATTTTTTGTGCTCGGAGGATTTATTGCAGAGAACAGCAATAAGTCGTCAATGGTAAAAAATCTTTGGGGCTTTGTTATAAGTTTTTCACTCATGCTTTTTGAGGCACTTACACTTCGCAGTCTTAACGTGCAGCGTCATGACAGTATGTACATATTTCTTTTGCCATGTATGTATTTCCTGTTTCTGTTTATTTTGAATTTCAAGGGGAAATGTATTGCGTGGCTGAAAAATGCGTCCCTGATAATTTATATCATACATCCTATGATGATAGTAATGGTAGGTGTTTTTTCGGGAATTTCGCATCGTTGGGCAATTCTTTCAGATGATTTTCTTATCAACTTTGCAGTTGTCTGTGTTTGGTCAGTGTCATTCAGTATCATTGCAGTATTTTTTTTGGAAAAAATAATACAAAAACAGGACAAAATTTCGGCTTACACTGACAGAACGTATATAGAGATTAATCTTAAACATTTAGAACATAACGTATGTGAGCTAAAAAATGCAATGGGACCTGAATGTGAGCTTATGGCAGTCGTTAAGGATGAAGCTTACGGACATGGGGGTTATGAAATTTCAACGCATCTTGATAAAATAGGTGTTCGGGCATATGCGGTTGCAACTATAGATGAAGGGATAAAGCTCAGAAAATATGGTGTGCGTGGAGAAATACTGATACTCGGATATACAGCAGTAAGCAGGGCAAATGAGATTAAGCGGTATAATCTGACCCAGACGCTAATCAGTCCTGACTATGCGGATGCATTAAATGAACAGGGGATATGCGTAAAAGCACATATAAAAATAGATACGGGCATGCACAGACTTGGATTTGATAGGGAAGCGGTTTCGGAAGTGAAAAAATGTTTTTCTATGAAAAATATAGCAGTTACCGGAATTTTTACCCACCTTTGCTGTTCTGACAGTAACCGTGAGGATGATATAGAATTTACGAAGGGGCAGATAAAGGGTTTTTACGATTTGCTTGATGTTCTTAAGGAAGCAGGTATAAGCTTGCCTAAAATACATATTCAAAGCAGCTATGGTCTTTTGAATTATCCGGAGCTTGCATGTGACTATGTAAGGGCAGGAGTTGCACTGTATGGTGTAAAAAGTCTGCCGGAGGATGCACAAAAACTGCCACTTGATTTGAGACCGGTTTTATCACTAAAGAGCAGAATTATACTTATAAGACAGGTGAAAAAAGGGGATTCTGTAGGTTATGGAAGGAGCTATATTGCGGAAAAAGACAGCATAATTGCCATATTGCCTGTGGGTTATGGAGACGGTATTCCGAGAAGCTTGTCCAATACCGGAGCTGTGCTGATAAACGGAATGACAGCACCTATTGTTGGACGGGTTTGTATGGATCAGCTTGCAGTTGACATAACATTTATAAAGGATGCAGCTGTCGGAGATATGGCAACGCTGATATCAAATAATAACGATTCCCTATGTTCTGCTGATGTAGCAAAAAAAGCGGGAAGTATAAGTAATGAACTACTTAGCCGTATGGGGGCAAGGCTACCTGTTGTATTACATGGCAGCATCTGATGTAGTCCGACAGTCTCGTGACATCCTAAAATATCCGTCTGTGTTCTTAAAAAAATTGGCAATTATAAATATGCGTGGTATAATGGGCACATGTACTTTTTACAGGAGGGGGAACAATGTATCATCATTCTTTTTTGTTTTTTATTGTCAGTGACAATGATTATATTGAGAAGACTCTAAAGGAAATTGAAGCTCTGATTGATTGTGATTATACCTTTTTTACAATTGCATGTGCAAAGGAAGCGGAATATGATTTTAATAAACCGGATGTGGCATTTATTTATGATAATGTCAGTAGTGAGAAGCTTCCTGATGGGCAGGATGGTCATAAGGAGTGCATATTTGTAACAGGAAAAGAAAACGGCAGACTTACAGATAAGTCTATCGTGTCGGTTGTAAGTGAAATATGGGTCATGCCTAAGGAGAAACAGTATGACAATGAGCTGCTGAGTCTTTATTTTGAACGCCTTGCAAAACGAATGAAGAATATTGCAGATGCAAGAAAACAGGATGTCTGCTTTCATACGCTTATTAACAGTGTACCGGATATTTCATGGTTTAAGGACGTGTCGGGGGCACATCTTATTGTGAATAGCAGCTTCTGTGATATGGTGGGAAAGACAAAGGAGCAGATATATAAAAAGGGACATTGTTATATTTGGGATGCAAGTAAGGAAGACGAGGAGGTCTGTCTTAACAGCGACCAGATAATTATGGATAGCAAAAAGACAAACACCTTTGAAGAAAGTATTAAAACCAAAAATGATATACGAATGTTAAAGAGCTACAAATCAGCCCTGATTGATGTGGACGGTCAGATATTTGGTACCTGTGGAATTGCACATGATATTACGGAGCTTCGTGATATGAGTACGGAGCTTGATATTGTGCTTGACAGTATTCCATTTGCCGTGCTTGTTGAAAATACACAGGATATCGTTATAAATAAGAACACAAAATTTGATGATTATTTTCCGGAATTTATCGATATTGTGGGAAAATCAAGTGCAGAATGGAAGCAGAGCTTATCCAAAAAACTTCTGATTGATGACAGTATCAAGGAGGTTGTTACACAGACAGGTGATGAAGAACGTGTTCTCGTTTTTGACGAGGAACCGATTCGGGATGTATCTCAAAGAGTGATTGGAAAAATTGTAACCCTTACAGATATAACCGTTGAGCGGAGTATAGCACAGAAAAATGAGCATAGGGCAAACATTGACTTTTTAACCGGTCTTGCCAACAGAAGAAATTTGATGAGTTATCTTGAGAGTAATTATACAAGAGATGATGTGACACTTGTTATGCTTGACTTGGATAATTTTAAACATGTAAATGACACCTTTGGACATGAGGCAGGAGATAAGGCACTTGTGAAGACTGCTGAAATTATGAGGGAATGCTTTCAGGATGATTTTATTGCCAGAATGGGTGGCGATGAATTCATGATTGTGATCAGTGGGAAAGAGGATAATGAGATAAAGAGAAAAACAGAAAAGCTTTTGGAGGATATGGCCGGTGAATACATGGAGAGAGAAGAGTTTAACGGAATTACCGTAAGTGCAGGAATCGTATCTACAGCCTACATACCAAAAGAAATGAGAAATATTTCTGACCTTGTAAAGACTGCTGATAACATGCTTTATAAGGCAAAGAATAATGGTAAAAATTGTTATTTTATATATGGAGAAGATTGAAATGAGTGACATTAAAAAGATAGCGGTTCTGACAAGTGGAGGAGATGCTCCGGGGATGAATTCTGCAGTTCGTGCAGTTACATTCAGTGCTTTTAATTTTGGAATAGAGGTTGTAGGTGTGCTTCGGGGGTATGACGGACTGATTGACTGGGAAACGATACCTCTTGGATTGGATGATGTGAGAAATATTAACAATCAGGGCGGCACCATGTTATTTACAAGCAGAAGTGAAAGATTCCTGAGCAGGGAGTACAGAATACAGGCCGCAGACAATCTGAGGAAAAATAATGTTGATGCTGTTGTTGCAATTGGCGGTGACGGTACATTAAGAGGAGCAATAAAATTTAAGGATGAAGGAATTAATATTGTGTGTATTCCGGGAACCATTGACAGGGATGTTGCATGTACAGAATATACCTTAGGCTTTGATACTGCTGCAAATACAGCTATGGAAGCGATTGACAGAATAAGAGACTCATCTGTTTCACATGGAAGATGCAGTGTTGTTGAGGTTATGGGAAGAAAACGGGGTTATATCGCACTTTGGGCGGGTATGGCTACGTCGGCGGACGCAATCGTTCTTCCTGAAAAATGGGATGGTAATTTTAACGGTATCTGTGATGCAATAAAGAAGCGTCATACGGATGGAAGAAACAGTTATCTTGTAGTTGTGGCTGAGGGTGTTACAGATGCAGGAGAACTGGCACAGATGATTCAGGAAAAAACCGGAATTGAGTCCAGGGTTTCTGTTCTTGGATACATTCAAAGAGGCGGACAACCAACTGCTAAGGACAGAATGTATGGCTCTTTAATGGGAGCATATGCAATAGAAATTTTAATGCAGGGAAAAAACAATCGTATTGTTGCGATTAAGAATGACCTGCTGTGTGATTATGACACAGAGCAGGCAGTTACTGTAGAAAATAACACATTGGATTCTTTTCAATATGATTTAAGCTTAAGGCTTTCAGAGTGATATTGTTGTCAAGGACATGTAAATAAAAATACATCAAACAGGAAGGTTATGTTATGAAGTACATTTTGGATTGGAATGAATATCATAAGGTGGCAAGACAGGCTGTGGCAGAGGGACTTGTTCTTCTTGAAAATAACAATAATGCTTTGCCTTTCACAAATGGAATGGAAATTGCTGTTTTTGGACGAATACAGACAAATTATTACAAAAGTGGAACCGGTTCCGGTGGAATGGTTAACGTGTCTCATGTGACAGGTATATTGGAGGGCTTAAGGGAAAGCAACGTAGTTACAATAAATGAAAGACTTGCAGGAGTATATGAGGAATGGGAGAAGGAACATCCATTTATCAAAGGCTTGGGTTGGGGTATGGAGCCGTGGTCACAGGAGGAAATGCCTGTAGATGACGGAATTGTTGATATGGCGGCAGAAAGCTCTGATGCGGCACTTGTAATTATAGGAAGAACTGCAGGAGAGGATAAGGACAGCACAAATACACCAGGTTCATTTTGTCTTACCGACACGGAGATGGATATGCTGTTTAAGGTGAGAGAAAAATTTTCTCGAATGGTAGTGCTGTTAAATGTTGGTGGAATAATCGATATGCAGTTTGTGGATTTGGTTAAGCCGGATGCTGTTATTTACGGATGGCAGGGCGGTATGACAGGAGGACACGGAACGGCTGATGTGCTTACGGGAAAGGTATGTCCATCGGGAAGGCTGTCAGATACAATTGCATATCTCGTCGAGGATTATATATCGGATAAAAATTTTGGAGATGCTGTCAAAAATTTCTATTGTGATGATATTTATGTGGGATACAGGTATTTTGAAACCTTTGCACGTGACAGGGTGAGATATCCGTTTGGTTATGGTCTTTCTTATACTGACTTTGACATGGAATGTACAGGTTTTAAATGCGATGTGGAGGAAAGAAAAATATATGTTGATGTTGCGGTTATAAATTCCGGTAAGTGTGCGGGAAAGCAGGTGATACAGGTTTATGCGTCTGCACCGTCAGGAAAGCTTGGAAAGCCGTCAAGAGTGCTTGTTGCATTTGGAAAGACAAAAGAATTAGCTCCAGATGAAAGCTGTACCGTGCATCTGGAAGCAGATTTTTCAACCTTTGCATCCTATGATGACAGTGGTATAACGGGACATGCCTGCTGTTTTTTGCTTGAGCAGGGCAGCTATAGCTTTTATATGGGTGAAAATGTAAGAAGTGCTGCTCTTATAAATACAGTGGAGCTTTCTGAGATGATTATAGAACAGCTTGAGCAGGCTCTTGCACCATATGAGGAATTTGAGAGAATAAAGCCGGACGAGGCTATGAATATTACATATGAGAAGGTGCCTCTTGCAAAAAAGACGCAGGAGGAGAAACGTCTTGAAAATCTGCCTGAGGAAATTTCATATACAGGTCACAAAGGGATTATGTTGAAAGACGTACTTGATGCAGAGAATGGTGATGGATATTCCCCTCTTATTCAGGATTTTGTTGCCCAATTGTCTGATGAGGAGCTTGCATCCATTATACGTGGTGAAGGTATGGGAAGCTCTCTTGTAACTCCCGGAACGGCAGCAGCCTTTGGTGGGGTGTCAAAGGCACTTCGTGAACTTGGACTTCCTGCAGTCTGCTGTGATGATGGACCATCGGGCATGAGATTTGACTGTGGAGCAAAAGCATTCAGCCTTCCGAACGGTACCTTGCTTGGCTGTACGTTTAATGAGGAGTTGAATTTCCGTCTTTTTCAATTTTTGGGTCTGGAGATGATTTCAAATAAGGTTGAATGTCTTTTGGGACCGGGTATGAATATACACAGACATCCGTTAAACGGACGTAATTTTGAGTATTTTTCGGAGGATCCTTTGCTTACGGGAAAAATGGCAACAGCACAGCTTAGAGCACTGAAAAGCTATGGTGTAAGTGGTACGATTAAGCATTTTTGCGGAAACAATCAGGAATTCCGGAGAAGACATTCCGAGTCGATCATTTCAGAGAGGGCATTAAGGGAAATTTACCTTAAAGGTTTTGAAATGGCGGTTAAAAGTGGATATAGTGACAGCGTCATGACTACTTACGGCAAGTTAAACGGACGTTATACGGCAAACATATATGATTTGACTACAACGATTCTGCGTAAAGAATGGGGATTCAGAGGCATCGTTATGACGGACTGGTGGGCGGCCATAACAATGCGGCCTGATGGAGGCCAGAAAGCTACGGATTTTGCTGCTATGGCACGCTCTCAGGGGGACCTTTACATGGTTTGTCCTGATGGAGAGACAAATGCATCCGGAGATAATACACTTGAGGCTCTTGCATCCGGGGATATTACCCGTGGAGAACTTCAGCGTAACGCTGTCAATATATGTGATTTTGTTATGCATACTATGGCTATGAAAAGGCTGTTATCTACAGAATCAGAGGTTGAAGTACAGGGGCGTCCAAAGGAAAAAGATGACTTTGACATGTCTGATGTGGAGTATCGTATTCTTGATAAGGAGCTTATAATTCCTCTGGATGATACACCATCAGTAATGGGAACAAACTATGTGCTGGCATTTGATACAAAAACAACCGGAATCTACCGTGTAACCTTGCGGGGAAGCTCAAAGCTCAGTGAACTGGCACAGATGACATGTACTCTTTTTATTAATGGATTTCCAATTAATACAATGACATTTCATGGAACCGGCGGCGAGCTTGACAGCATTTCCAGAGATGTGCTGGTTGGTGACAGATTTACGGTTATGAGGTTATATGTTGGTGCAGAGGGAATAGCGCTTAAGGATATAGAATTTAAGCTAAAGGAAGAAGATTAAGTCTATACCGATGAATAATATAAATATAAAAAAAGTAAATGAAAAGACAGAAGCATTTTTCATGCTTAAGGCACTTGTTGTACTTGCTGTGCCTACTGTGATTGAGGAAATACTTTCTACCCTTCTTCAATATGTTGATACAGCAATGGTAGGACATCTGGGGGAAGAGGCAACAGCGGCTGTAAATGTTACTACAACTATAACATGGCTTGTGAGCAGCATTTACTCTGCAGTCGGAATCGGAATTCTTGCAATGATAGCAAAGGCAACAGGTCAAAAAGATGAGACACTGGTTAAGTCAATATCAAAGCAGGCAGTTTTGCTTGTAGTTGTTATTGGTACATTGACCGGTGTAATTTCGATGGCATTAAGTCCTTTTATTCCTAAGTGGATGGGTGCAGAGGAAAACGTTCAGGGTGATGCATCCGTATATTTTTTCATAATAAGCTGCTCAGTTCTCTTTCGGGCGGCTGGGTCAGTATTTGGTGCTGCACTTCGTGCAACAAAGGATACAAAAACACCCCTTTACATAAGTATACTGGCAAATATAATAAATGTTGTTCTTAACTATCTGCTTATCTATACGGCAGCGTTAGGAGTAAAGGGTGCTGCCATAGCATCTGCAGTATCCTACATTGTGTTTGGTGTACTGATGTTTGTGGCATACAGAAAAAACAAAATTTTATATTGGGAATTTAAAAGCTTTAAGCCTGATATCACACTGCTTAAGGAATGTGCAGGAGTCAGCCTGCCGGTTCTTGGAACGAGTATGGCGTCCTGTCTGGGGTATGTCGTTTTTGCAAGACTTGTGTCCGGTATGGGTACAACGGTATTTGCAGCACATTCTATAGCTGTTACCGCTGAAACAATATTTTATATAGCAGGATATGGCTTTCGGACAGCTACCTCAACACTGGTTGGAAATGCACTTGGTGAGCAGGATAAAAAGAAATTTTTGCTTATAACCAAAACAAGCGTTGTTGTAACATTTGCAATGATGTGTATAAATGGATTTATGCTTTACGTTATTTCATATCCGCTTATGTGCTTGCTTACAAATAGCGAGGCGGTTGCGTCGCTGGGCAGTGAAATGCTTAAATTGGTTGCATTTTCAGAACCATTTTTTGGGCTTATGATAGTTGCGGAGGGTATTTTTTACGGATTAGGAAAAACAAAGTATACATTTTTTGTTGAAACCTTTAGTATGTGGGGTGTGCGTATTTTCTTAACGTCACTTGTAGTTCCGAAATGGAATATGGGTTTAAAGGCAGTCTGGTACTGCATGATTGGAGATAATATATGTAAGGCAGTTCTTTTGATGATTCCTATATTGCTTGGCAGGGGACTTTGGAAGGGGGAGTTTGTTTATTGCGATGAAATTAAAAAATGAAGTGGAAAATGAGGTCTCTTTAACTGAAACAAAAGAAGAGCAGCAAAGACAGCATGAGGCTGTAAAAACTGAGCTTATGGATAAGCTGGATTATATCGGTTTGCTATATCGGGAACAGCATGATGGCATAGATAAAAGGCTGGAAAAGTGTAAATCTGATATGTATTGGGCTATCTTTTTGTTTTTGGGAGTTGCAGTAGTTGATGGTTTTCTTGCGATTTTGTTAAGTGCACCGGGAGGCAGTATTCTGGGTATGGCATGGGAAATATGGGTAGCTGTGGTTGTTTTATTTATTGCACTGATTAAAACAGGAAAAAATATGGGTGCTGCCATTTTTACTTATTGGGTCCAACATGAAAAAAGGTTTATGATACGCTATATCCAAAAATATAATATTTTTACAATTCAAGAAGAGAAACGGTATTGCAGCAGAAAAATGAAGGAGGTTGCCGAATTGAAGAAAAAGCTGAATGATATGGAGCCTGGCATGAAATACACGGAATTTATGGATTATGAATACATAGAAAAACGGGCGGATGCAGACGTTCTTGATGGGTTTTACAATCTTCGTTTGTGGTAAATATGGTGGATTTCGAAATTCGGAGATGTTGGTTTGCTAAGAGTCGTAAAAAGTGATAAAATAAAGATTCAGGTAATATAGTAAAAAGAAAAGGATAACGTGTGACTGTCATGAATATTCAAAAGATTTATACAGACAAAATTAACTATACCGAAGATAGCCGGAAAATAGGAGATATCGCTCAGGATGCTATTGATAAGGCACTGAAAGAGAATGTTGCCGTAGGCATAGCCGGAGGCTGCTATGACGAGGGCATGACATTTGTTTTTGTGTGTGATTATTTGCTATATTGTCTGGGGTATGAAAATTTTGATGAGTTTATGTCTGCTACGGACGGTAAGTTTATAAATCTTGTATATGATGATGACAGAAAATTATTTGACAGTAATTCTTTTTTGAATGGTAAAACCCCTAAACGATACAGGGTGAGGTCAAAGGCTGGCTCGCCTATATGGGTCAGTGAATTTAAAATTGATACATTTGATGCATCAAAAGAGCCCATATGGATAGCTACACTCCGTAATATTGATGATGTGTACCAAAAAGAGAAAACGATGAAAAGGCAGTCAATCGATTTAGCTGATACACTTCTTGCCCTCACCAAAATGTATTTAAAGGTACTTAAGGTAAATCTTACGGATGAGAGCTTTGTGGAGGCAAGGGCAGACATAATATGGAATAATAAAAAAAGAAGAACAAAAAGTAACAAGAGAAAGAACAATAAAAAGAATATTAAAATATCAGAGTGGACAAAAAATTATGCAAAGGCAGGAAACATTCACGAGGATGATGTGGATTTATATCTTGAATTTTGCAATGTGGATAGACTAAAAAGTCTGTTTAAGGCAGGGGAAAAATCTCTGCTTTGCCGATACAGAAGACTCGTAAACGGAGAGTTCCGGTGGGTTAAAATGGAGATTGTGCCAAGTGCTGAATATACGCATGAAAAGCAGATGGTAGTTTGGTCCATACTGGATATAGAGGATGACATAAGAAGACAACGGGATATCGATAAGGCTACAAGGCTTGCCGCTTCTGCAAATGTATCACTCCAAAAGCAAACGGAGATTACAAATGCACTTGGAAGCTTTTATTCGGCCATTTATTCACTCAATTTAGATTACAATCGATACGAGCAGATTGTCAATTACAGCAACCCTGAAATCGTTATTCCGGAAGAGGGTAAAATAGATGTTTTAATGAACATTATAATTGATAAATATGTTGCTTACGAGTACAAAAATGAGATGAAGGAGTTTCTTTGTATTGATACACTGCGTGAGCGTCTCGCTGACACACAGATTATAAGCAAAAAATTTGAATGTACCGTGAGAGGCTGGTGTCGTTATAACTTTATTGTTGAGCACAGGGCAGAGGATGGGCATATTACAAATGTTACATTAACGTCTCAAAATATAAATGATGAGGTTCTTGGAGAACTGGAAAAGGAAAAAATGCTCCGAATGGCAGTGGAGGATGCAGAGAAGGCAAATGCTGCGAAAAGTGATTTCCTTTCAAGAATGAGCCATGACATACGAACACCGATTAACGGAATTATGGGTATGCTGGATATTATCAAGAACAATAGGAATGATGATGAAAGAATCGATGATGCTCTAAACAAGATAGATATTTCGGCTAATTATCTGCTTTCACTTGTGAATGATGTACTGGATATGAGCAAGCTGGAAAGTGGGGATATTGTGCTTACTGAAGAGACATTTGATGTAAAGGAACTTATCGATTCATGCTGTCAGATAGAGCAGGGACAGGCAAACAGCAACAATATTTCCGTACATACAGATATCCCGAAAGAGTTAAAATATCCACGTCTTATAGGAAGTCCGCTTCATATAAGACATATTCTTCTGAACATTATGAGCAATTGTGTAAAATACAATAAGCCAAGCGGAGAGGTTTTTCTCAGTATGGAGGAACTGGGTGTTCAGGATGATTTTGTAAATTTAAGAATTATTATAAGAGATACGGGAATTGGAATGAGTGCTGAGTTTCTGAAGCATATTTTTGAGGCATTTACTCAGGAAGAACAGTCGGCAAGAACTACATTTCAGGGAACCGGTCTTGGAATGGCAATTGTAAAAAAACTGGTTGATAAAATCGGTGGTGAAATACATGTGGAGAGCAGACAGGATGTGGGAACAAAATTTACGCTTACTCTGCCTTTGAAAATAGATGATTCTCCAGAGAATTCTGCAGAGAAAATTGAGGACGAAATCGGCGGTGAGGTGGATATCAGCGGCAGCCGTATACTCCTTGTTGAGGATAATGAAATTAACCTTGAGATTGCAAGATATATGCTTGAGGAAAAGGGTGCAAAAATAACGACAGCAGAAAATGGGCAGGTAGCAGTTTCCAAGTATTCAAATGCACCGGAAGACTTTGATGTAATACTTATGGATATTATGATGCCTGTTATGGACGGACTTGAAGCTACGGAAAAAATACGCAGTATTGATCGAAAAAAAGAAATACCTATTATTGCAATGACTGCGAATGCATTTGATGATGACGTGAAAAGATGTAAGGATGCAGGCATGAATGACCATGTTGCAAAGCCGATTGATGCTATACAGCTTATGCTTACATTGCAGAAATGGATTTCTTAAGTAATTTACAATGGATTAATTAATGGTGAGGGATTATGACATTAGACGAATTAGGCATAGGAAAATCAGCATCTGTTATTTCTGTAGGAGGAGAAGGTGCCTTAAGACAGCATTTTCTTGATATGGGGCTTATTCCCGAAGCACAGCTTACGCTTGTTAAATTTGCGCCTATGGGAGATCCGATTGAGCTTTTAATTCATGGATATGAGCTCACATTAAGACTTGATGATGCTAAAAAAATTGAAATACAAGAAATTGATTTGAAGGATGAATACCAGCCAAAAAGAAAGGCAGGCAGTATTCCCCATCCGGGTCTTGGTGAGGGTGGAAAGTATCATGTGAAGGCAGATGAAAATCCGCTGCCGGAGAATGAGCTGATTACATTTGCCCTTGCAGGAAACCAAAACTGTGGAAAAACAACATTGTTTAACAGGCTTACAGGTTCTAATCAGCATGTTGGAAATTTTCCGGGAGTTACGGTTGATAAAAAGTCAGGAACAATAAAGGGGTACGATAATACAGAAATAACCGATTTGCCGGGAATATATTCAATGTCTCCGTACAGCAATGAGGAGTTGGTTACAAGGTCATATATATTGACCCAGAAGCCGAAAGGCATAATAAATATAGTTGATGCATCAAATATAGAGAGAAATCTGTATCTTACGATGCAACTTATGGAGCTTAACATACCAATGGTGCTTGCCCTTAATATGATGGATGAGGTAAGGGAAAATGGCGGGTCTATCTATATTAATGAGATGGAGGAACTGCTTGGTATACCGGTCGTTCCTATATCGGCTGCCAAAAATGAAGGTATTGATGAGCTTATAGAGCATGCAATGCATGTTGCAAAGTATCAGGAGTGTCCGAAAAGAGTAGATTTTTGTAATTCTGATGATGACGGCAGTGCGGTACACAGATGTATACATGCAATTATGCATCTGATTGAGGATCATGCAGAGAGCGCAGGAATTCCATTAAGGTTTGCTGCTTCAAAGGTGGCAGAGGGAGACAAGAGAGTTATAGACAGGCTGATTCTTGATGACAATGAGAAAGATATGCTTGAGCATATTATTATTCAGATGGAGAAGGAGCGTGGGCTTGACCGTTCAGCTGCTATTGCGGACATGAGATTCCGGTTTATACGCTCAATCAGCGATGAGACGGTTGTCCGTGCAAAGGAGAGCAAGGAGCATGCAAGAAGCAGGGCGATAGATAAGGTTCTCACAGGAAAATATACCGCCATACCTGCATTTGTCTGCATTATGGCTGTTATTTTTTGGCTTACATTCAGCGTTATAGGTGCGGGACTGCAAAATTTGCTTGCCATGGGAATAGACGTATTGACGGAACAGGTTGATTTGGCATTTCGTCATGCAGGTGTAAATCCTGTTCTTCATTCATTGATTATAGATGGAATATTTAACGGGGTCGGAAGTGTACTGAGCTTTCTGCCTATTATTGTTACATTGTTTTTCTTTTTATCCATGCTTGAGGATAGCGGTTATATGGCAAGAGTTGCCTTTGTAATGGATAAGCTGCTTAGAAAAATCGGTTTGTCGGGAAGAAGTATTGTACCAATGCTTATCGGCTTTGGCTGCACGGTGCCGGGAGTTATGGCGAGCAGAACACTGTCATCAGACCGTGACCGTAAAATGACCATTTTACTTACACCGTTTATGAGTTGTTCAGCCAAGCTTCCGATATACGGTTTTTTTGCTGCTGCCTTTTTTCCGGGGTATAGCGGGCTTGTAATGATTGTTTTGTATTTTGGCGGTATTCTGGTTGGTATACTTACAGCTCTTATTTTAAGAAGAACAATGTTTAAGGGAGAACCGGTTCCTTTTGTTATGGAGCTTCCAAACTATCGTATGCCGGGAGTGAAAAATGTTATGCGGCTTCTTTGGGAAAAAGCAAAGGATTTTTTACATAGGGCATTTACGGTTATATTTATGGCAACAATCATAATCTGGTTCCTTCAGACCTTTGATATACATTTCAATATGGTTTCAGATTCACAAAGCAGCCTGCTTGCGGTTGTTGCAGGCTTTATTGCCCCTTTGTTTGCACCTCTTGGTTTTGGCGATTGGAGAATATCAACGGCACTTATTACCGGCTTTATGGCAAAGGAAAGTGTGGTGTCTACATTATCGGTTTTAATTCCGTCACAGGGGCTTCTTGCCACTGTTCTGACACCTGTAAGTGCAGCTTCGCTGCTTGTATTTTGTCTGTTGTATACTCCTTGTATTGCGGCAATTGCTTCGGTAAAGCGTGAGCTTGGGGCAAAATGGGCGGTTATTGTCGTATTTATGCAGTGTATAATTGCATGGCTTGCGGCATTTGTTGTGTATTCTGTGGGCATGTTATTGTAGATGCAAGGATAGAGGTGGTTTTTATGTCAAAAACATATGCTATAGATATGTGCGAGGGCTCAATTTTGCCTAAAATGCTTCGGTTTGCAATTCCGCTTATGTGTTCCAGTATATTGCAGCTTTTGTTTAATGCTGCCGATGTGGTTGTTGTGGGGAGATTTTGCGGGGATAATTCAATGGCGGCTGTGGGCTCCACAACGCCAATCATCAACCTTATGACAAATTTGTTCATGGGTCTTTCCATAGGTGCAAATGTTCTTGTTGCAAAATACTATGGAGCCAAGGAGGAAAAAAAGGTACATGAGGCAGTGCATACTGCGGTTGCGTTAAGTATTTTGAGCGGATTTGTACTCACGGTCATAGGATTAATATTTACAAAGCAGATACTTATGTGGATGAATACGCCGGAGGATGTATTTCCACTTGCATCAAAATATTTGAAAATATATTTTTTGGGAATTGTGTCTGTAATGCTTTATAATTTTTGCAATTCCATATTAAGGGCAGTAGGAGACACAAAAAGACCCCTTTATTATCTAATGTTTGCAGGCGTTATAAATGTAGTCCTTAACCTGTTTTTTGTTATCATCTGTAAGCTTGACGTGGCAGGAGTTGCACTTGCAACCATAATATCACAGTGTGTTTCGGCATTTCTGATAATAAGGTGCTTATGCAGGGAACAGGCAATGTACCAGCTTTTTTTGGGAAAAATAAAATTTTACGGGCATGCCTTAAAAAGAATACTGCATATTGGTATACCGTCAGGTATTTATGGCACGGTCTTTTCCCTGTCAAATGTTGTCATACAGTCCTCTGTAAATTCCTTTGGCGCAACTGTTATGGCAGGAAATGCAGCCGCCATGAATATTGAGGGCTTTGTATATATGGCAATGAATGCATTTCATCAGACAGCTATATCGTTTGTAAGCCAAAATTATGGGGCGGGAAAAATAAAAAGAATATGGAAAATTGCCATACTAAGTCAGCTGTGCGTTATTGTGACGGGACTTGTTTTAGGTCAGCTTACTGTGCTGTTTGGAGGTCAGCTTTTGGGGATATACTCATCTAAGAACTTTGTTATCGAGGCGGGACTTGTCAGATTGAAATATATTTGCGGACCATATTTTTTGTGTGGCATGATGGATGTAATGGTAGGAATATTAAGAGGACTTGGAAGGTCCGTTATTCCTACAATCGTGTCAATGATAGGCGCATGCGGATTAAGGCTTGTGTGGATATTTACAATATTTGCGGAGGAAAAATATCATACAACAAGGATGCTGTATTTGTCATACCCGCTGTCATGGAGTATAACCACATTGGCACATGTTATATGCTTTTTGATAGTATGGAGAGGGATTAAAAGAGCACATGGGTGAATAATAGCGAGAGGGTATCATAAAAGAAAATAAGCTCCCAGTCATCAGAATTATCTGATAACTGGGAGCTTACTTTCTTAATGTGATAGCCCTGTTTCGCTTTCTACAAAAACTTTCTCAAATCTTTATCAAGCTCTTCCTCAATGGATATAAGTCTGTGGCAGATATCCTTAGCCCTGTTTTCAGCCGTATTATACTGGTTAAGATACTTGTTTAAAGATTTTATACCCATATCGCAACCCTCGGTCATTAAATCGGCTATCGTAGAGTCGCAATCGTTCATACCTATTTTTACGTTTGTTTTAATCCATGACATACCTTTTGCCATAGGGTTTGGTTCTTTGGGGTCTATACCATATTCCTTCAGGATTGCGTGCAGGTCGTTTCCAAGCTTGGAATGATGGTCCTTGCTTTTTGTAAGAAGCTGCCTGAGCTCATTGCTGTCAACCTTATCCAGAACCTCATCTATGGAAGAAACAGCCATTTTTGAGCCTGAGTCACATTCCTGAAGAAGCATTATTGTGTCATTATTGCACATGTTTTGGACATTCCTTTCTGTAAAATATTATTAATAAGTAGTATGTCCAAAAATAAATTGTTTATAATATTGTTATTATAATTCAAGAAGCTTGTTAATTGCTTCCTTAAATTCAGGATGATTTCTGTATGCTTCTATCAATGCTTTTTCTTCATCAGAAAATTGTTGGGAATTTTCTGTAGGAGTAGAGTAACCAAACGTACCGAGTATATCATCAATTTTGTATAGGTAGCAAAGGTACATGAAGATATCAGCATCAGGCTGGGTACGTCCACTTTCCCAACCATATATTGTTTTCGTAGCAACCTCGATTTTGCTTTGATACAGGTAATCTGCAACTTCCTGCACACTAAGTTTATTAAGTTTTCTGTAATGCTTAAGCATTTTGGAAATGGCAGGATTTTTCATTTCAAAGCCTCCTAAAATTAATTATCGAAACTATAGTAACAAATGTTTTTTTATGGTGTCAAGTTTTCAGTGCAAAAGTGAATGGTAAAATGTTGAAATTCTCGGAAAACAAGGATATAATAAATAACAAGTCTTCAAATACAAGAAAAGTGAGGTGGTTGTGTGGATGTAACAAGGCAATTGATTAATTATATAACGGATAATTCTTTATCTGTAGAAAATATTTCTGATGCCACCGGTGTAGATTTAAATATACTAAAGAATAATGGAAACCGTAAGCTTAATGCTACGGAAATGCTTGAAGTGTGTCACTATTTACAGATTGACCCTAAAAGTCTTGTTTAGATATTTATTTAAAATACATATAAAATAATATTAAAAATGTTAATTTTAAGGAGGATATCTA
>CAMWGV010000029.1 GCA_947173945.1 uncultured Lachnospiraceae bacterium | reverse complement strand
GCTTATAACAAATTGGTTGAATTGTCTATAAAAAACAATAAAAAGTATGATAATAATTTATTTAAAATAGATGTATTTTATAATGTTTGCGATATTGTTTTGGAAGACAAAAAAATAAAAATAGAGCAGATTCCAGAAGTGGATATTTCCACAGATAATTTAAACGGAATTCAACTATTAGAGGATATTGATGAATATGATTTGCAAACGGGTTATAAATACTTAGTGACTGAAAATTTCTTTCCAATGAAAATAGACAATATCATAATTAAAGATACTAAATAACTGTTACATAAACCTGAATTAAAGGGTATCTGTACAATGCAGATGCTCTTTTCTTATTCATTGCCCAAATACCAAAAACATGATATGAGATTGTACGCATAATATCAGCTATTTACAAAAAAATCAACTAAATTTGTGTGCTATGTGTGTCACACTTTAAAATTTAGTGCTTTTAAAAATACAGATGTAAAAAAACCCCTTGAAAAACTACTTTCAAGGGGTTTGTAAAATCTCTTATTATGTTGAATATTATCTCTTCGAGAACTGTGGTGCACGTCTTGCTGCCTTGAGACCATATTTCTTTCTTTCCTTCATACGTGGGTCTCTTGTTAAGAAGCCAGCCTTCTTAAGTGCAGGTCTGTAATCAGCATCTGCCTGAATCAATGCTCTTGAAATTCCATGTCTGATTGCACCAGCTTGACCGGTAAATCCACCACCATGAACATTAACAAGTACATCAAACTTTCCTGTAGTACCTGTTGCTGCAAATGGCTGCTGAACGATTACCTTAAGTGTATTAAGACCAAAGTAATCTTCCATGTCCTTCTTATTTATAGTTATCTTACCAGTACCCGGTACGAGATATACTCGTGCAATACTGCTTTTTCTTCTACCTGTTCCGTAAAATCTTGTACTCTTAGCCACGAACATTTCCTCCCTTACTAATACTTAATCTCTAATACTTCAGGCTTCTGTGCCTGCTGCTTGTGCTCAGGTCCTGCGTAAACGTGAAGCTTCTTGATCATCTGTCTTCCAAGTGGTCCCTTTGGAAGCATACCCTTTACTGCAAGGTAAATAACGTCTTCCGGCTTCTTAGCAAGCTTCTCCTTGAGAGTCTGCTCCTTCATGCCTCCAACGTAATCAGAATGATGATAATAAATCTTCTGATCCAACTTCTTACCTGTAACCTTAATCTTCTCAGCATTAACTACTACTATATAGTCACCTGTATCAATATGAGGTGTAAATGTCGGCTTGTTCTTTCCTCTTAAAATACTTGCTATTTCAGATGATAAACGGCCTAATGTATGTCCAGTGGCATCAACAACGTACCACTTTCTTTCAATGTTTGATGGGCTTGCCATAAAACTCTTCATTGTGGTTCCTCCTTAAACTAATCCAAAATATATCATATATTGACGGGCGTTAAGACCCTATCCATAGGAAACATAATCCTTCCTACCTTGTGCAAACACAGGTAATTTTCGCCGAAATGTCCGAAACAGCTACTATACCATGTCTTGGAACAATGTTTCCTATCAGAAAAATTATATTTACATTTTCAAAATCAATGGAGTTCAGATGAAAATGTAAATTCAAATGACCAAATATAATACCGGGGCTTTGGTATCACATACAGTCACACTTTTACACAGTTAAGTATTATATTACACGAAGCCATGTGTGTCAAACACTTTTTTAAACATTTACCGTTATTTTTCAATCCACTACTCCCACTCAACAGCCTTGAAGGAATCTATCAGTGCCTGAGACAAATCATCCACGACAGCCTGCTTGGATGCGTCTTCTGAAACATCGAAATACAAAAAGCTCCAATCGTTAATGCTATCCTCCGTAAGTCCGGAAAATCTTATAAGGTTGTAAGGAATCTCTCGAATGATTATCTCGTCACCCGAAATATGCTCATGTTTCTCCTCCACGGTCATTGTACCCTTCTCCAAGGTATAGGAAAATCCAAAAGGATTGACTCCCTCATCTGTGCTTGCAACGCTTCGCGTCAAGCTCTCAATACCCCAAAGACTATTTTCAACGGATATACTGTCAAGCCAAGATCGCAAGCTATCATCATCAAACTCCTCCTCCCATGACTGGGTGTTGCTCGTATCATTTATATATAATCCGATATCCAAAGCCTCAGAATCAGGGAAGTACTCGTCATCAACATATGCCAATGAACGAGTGCCATAACCAAGCTGTACATTTTTTATAAACGTTACGTCCTCCAGCATGCGTGTGTGATAATCCCATGCTTCATTATCTAATCTTTGCCCATCAAACTCCAATGGAATAAGGAAATTGTATGCCTTTTTATCCCAAACCTGACTTTCAAGATAGCTGAGATTATACCGTTTAAACATATCATCAGATACCGTTTCATTAAATTCATTTGATACACGGTTGCGATTAGTATATTCAAACACAATACGAGAATCTCCGCCCTTTGTCATGCTTTCAAGCTGCGTTGTTCCATTATCCACTTTATTATCATCCTTGTCATTGTTTGCAATTATAAAGCCTGCTGCACCTCCCAGTACAGCAAGTGCCGCTATTCCTGCTATTATTTTTGTCTTTAAAGCCTTTGTCATAGCATATCCTCCTATTTTCGCTGCCGTGCCTGCTGCCGCCTGTCCTCCAACTGCTCCCGCTGTCGCTGTCTGTCCTGCCGTTGCCATTGCTGTTTCCGTAGTTACACTGCCTGCAACAGAAGCTACCACTGCTGCCTTTGCCATAGGTGGAATTCCATATACCTGATAGTGAAAAAGCAGTGCAAGAAACGGTATACCTGCAACAGAGTAGATTTTCTCTCCGCTTTGCTGTTCATAGGCAAGCACACCCTCCTTTATTTTTCTGCGGGCTGCATTTAGGCGGTATTTAACCGTACCAACCGGACACTCCATAAGCTCGGCAATTTCCTGTATTGTCATTTCATCAAAATAAAACAGGATAACTGTTCTGTACAATGTTTCCGATAAAACATTGCTCATAATATAAAATACAAGCTGTCGCTTTTCCTGCTGTGCCGCATAGCTTTCAGGAAGAAAATTTTCATTTTCCTCCTCACAGTCCTCCATGGCATCAGCATCATTCAAATAAAACATATTGGTTTTCTTTAATAAGTTTTTACATTTATTTACTGCAATTCTTATAAGCCATGCCTCAAACTGTTGTCTGTCCTTAAGTTCCCCCAAATGCTCCCACGCCGAGGTATATGCTTCCTGAACCATGTCAAGTGCATCCTGCTCATTTTTAACAAGACAAATGCATGTATAATATATCTTTTGATATGTCATCTGGTAAAGATTGCTCCATGCATCCTGATTTCCTGAAAGCACCTGTTCCACAAGTGTCCTAAAATCCATTTTATATCCTCCTCCCAATTATTTTTGTTTGATGTGAACTGCAGTGTCGAAGGCACTTTGTTCCAGTATTTTGGCAAATCTATACACTATAAAGACAAAAAAAAGTGCTGAAAGGTTTGCTTTTATTTAAAAATCCGCATAAAAAATTTACTAATTTTCTATCCGGACATCAGAAACATCCTCAGCACAAATTGCATATATATAATTATCCACTTTTCCAGTATAATATTTTACAGTCTCGCCCTTTACACATTTATAAATCGCATCGACCTCAAACGATGATAGTGGAACACTTATCCCTTTCCCACTATACTTTAGATATGCCTCTTTCATAGTCCATACACGAAAAAACCTCTCCGCTACAGCCTTATCATCATCCTGTGGACTGCCTATAACATAGTCATATTCCGACTTACAGAAGCACCTTTTGGCAACCCTGATATCCTTATCCCGAAGCTTCTCTATGTCTGCCCCCAGCTCCTGTGTGGAGTAGGCGAGCATAACCATATCTCCAGAATGGGAAATGTTATATTTAAAATTCTCCTGTCCCTGTATAAAAGGCTTGCCATGCTCATTTTTTTCTATCAAAATCTTTTCAGGCAGCAACCCCAACACATCCATTGCAATCTCCTGCAAAAGAAGTCCAGCGGTCATTGATACATATGTCGCATTTTTATTTTTCAGCTTACGTATCGCCTGCCGTCTGGCAGGATATAATTTTTCAAATATGGAATCATAGCTTTGCTCTAAAAAATATTTATCAACATTTCTATATACTATATTAATTGTATTATTCTTCATTTTGCTCCTTATGCCTACTGACTTCATTTTTACGGACACGCCGAAAACTTTTTCTTCCATATGCATTTGTTTCCTGCACATAGTCATATTGATTTTCACACTGCATATTTTTTTCGTAATCTGCAATAACCCTTTTTATATTTCCAATGGAAACCGGATATAACAGCTGTTCCTTGATTTTTTCAGGAGGCAAACCTTTTTTGTAAAGCCGGATAACCGAGTCCGCATAAGCAAATTCTGATACCATTTTACCAAGTGCAGCCTGAAAATATTTATTATTTTCCATGAAACAGCCCTCCGTTCATATGAAAAATCCAAAACATATGCCTGCTGTATTGAGATAATACATACTATAACCATTTATGTAGTATATATTTTCTCAATACAGCAGGCATACATTTTTATTTTCAATGATTATTTGAAATATTTTTCTGCAATCTTCATTACAGCAATCTTTTCAATAGAAATTAGTTGTCCTCAAGCTCAGCTAATATCCTGAATAATACACAGACTTCCTTTTCCTTAGCTGTATCAAAATACTTCTTAAATCTTGAAGCTGCCTCAATCTCACCCGTAATTGAAATTCTTACAAGAAGATTTCTGGCAGTGAGCATATTTGTAACAACCGTCTCATACTCATCAATTGTATCCTGATTATATTTCAGATATCCGTTATTCATCAGATACTTGATTCTCTCAAGCATAAGCACCTTATGGTCATACATTACGTGAAGGGCTCTTATATCATAATCCGGCTCCTCAGCACGGACCTGTTTTTCTATCTGAGCAAGCGTCTTATCATAAACCTTAATACCAAATGTTGTATCATTGAATCTGTTTCTCATCATACGGAAATGATTCTTTGTATCCATTGAATTGAGGTACTCTCTTAATGTTGTTTTGATAAGCTCAATATCTACATCGTAGCAGATAGTATCGCTGTTTTTCATAACGACATAAAGTCCTCTACCGCCCTTATAATCATCCTTGAAGACATGATCATCCTTTTCGGTAATAACCTCATAGCCTCTTTCTATATCAGAAAATGAAACTGTATTGTATGAATAGTGATCCTGGAATGTAAAATCACCTACATAAAACTTTTCTTCATCCCTGTTATATCCATATATAAATAACTCATGAGGGAACTTGTAATCTACTTCAGCATCACAAAGAATTTTCGCCTCATCAAATACGCCATATACATATCCATTCAAATCAATCGTCTTAATGATAAAATCGATAATATTTCCGCAGTAGCTCTCAATCTGCGCCTTAGTAAGAAGTGAGAACACAAGATACGGGCACTGCTTAAGTGAGCTGCTTCCCGGCATCATATCTGTCAGAAGCATCTCATCTCCTGTAAATATCTCCTGTATATTGTAGCAACGAAGCTGGATATAGTTACTGAAAATCCATTTCTTTGCATTCTCATCATCTGAAAGGATAGAGAAAAGCGTTGCATGCCACTGCCATGATGTAATCGTTGGGTAAGTTACCGGTAATTTTTTCATATCTGCCATGTTTTCAATCCTCCAATACTATTTACTGTGCTAATTTTTCTGATATTACTGCAACCAAGTCTCCAAATGAATCATATGAAGAAAGTGCAAGCTCATAATCAGAAAATTCCACGTCAAATTTGCTTTCTGCCGCAACAATCAATCGAATCAAAGATACGGAATTCACCCCATAAATTTCAGTAATTGAAGATGTCATATTGATGTCTTCAATATCCGGCATAACATCTTGAATAACTTCTTCCAGCTTCTTTGTAATCTGTTCTTTGTCCATTCTATGTACCCCCTGACACTATTTTATAACTCAAAAAATATTTTACTATTTTTGGTTGTAAAAATCAAGATTATTATACAAACTGAACAAACTCCCTATACAATGACAAAAAGAGCCGGCATACCAGGAATATTTATACCGTAATATTCTCAGTATGCCAGCTCTTAGAGTAACAATCTGTTTACAATGCTATTAATACTTTGCAGTATTGAGCTTTACGCCAGGACCCATAGTTGAAGCGATAACTACGCTCTTAAGGTACTGACCCTTAGCAGCCGATGGCTTAGCCTTGATAACAGCATCTATTAAAGTCTGGAAGTTGTCTGTTAACTGCTCCTCTGTGAAAGAAGCCTTTCCAATTGGCACATGGATAATATTTGACTTATCAAGTCTGTACTCTATCTTACCTGCCTTGATATCGTTGACTGCCTTTGTAACATCCATTGTAACTGTACCGGCCTTTGGATTCGGCATTAAGCCCTTAGGTCCAAGTACACGTCCAAGGCGTCCAACAACACCCATCATATCAGGTGTAGCAACAACAACATCGAAGTCTAACCAACCGTCATTCTGAATCTTTGGAACCAACTCGTCTCCACCTGCAAAATCAGCACCTGCAGCTAAAGCCTCATCAACCTTATCTCCCTTAGCAAACACCAAAACCCTTACAGTCTTACCTGTTCCATGAGGAAGTACAACTGCACCACGAACCTGCTGATCTGCATGACGTCCATCAACACCAAGTCTTAAATGAGCTTCGATTGTCTCATCAAACTTTGCGCTTGCTGACTTCTTGACTAAAGATACAGCCTCTTCTAAGTCATAAAAATTTGTCTTTTCAATAAGCTTTGCAGCCTCTGTATATCTTTTACCTTTTTTCATTTAATTAAAAACCTCCTGTGGTATTATCGGGAGCGACCCTCCCACTTCTTGTAATTAATTGCGTCATCAATTAATTGCCTTCTCATCCGCCATTTGCACAGCAAATTTTAATGCGGATGACTCCTTGTTATTTGTGGTTAATCATTTTGATGATTAATCCTCTACAGTTATACCCATTGAACGGGCAGTTCCTGCTATCATGCTCATTGCAGCCTCAAGTGAAGCAGCATTTAAATCAGGCATCTTAAGTTCAGCTATCTCCTGAATCTTTGCCTTTGAAATCTTTGCAACCTTAGTCTTGTTAGGCACCGCAGAACCTGACTTAATGCCGCACGCCTTCTTAAGCAGTACTGCTGCCGGTGGAGTCTTAGTTACAAAGCTGAAGCTCTTATCTGCATAAACTGTAATAACTACAGGAATAATCATATCTCCCTGATCAGCAGTTCTTGCATTGAACTCCTTCGTAAACTGTACAATGTTTACACCATGCTGTCCAAGTGCAGGACCAACAGGTGGTGCAGGTGTTGCCTTTCCTGCAGGTATCTGTAATTTAATATATCCTTCTACTTTTTTCGCCATTATAGCGTACCTCCTAAACATATTGTGGTATTAACGGGGGATACCCTTCCACTTAAATATAACTTACATCTTTTGAATATCGGTAAATCCAATCTCAACGGATGTGGCTCTTCCAAAAATATCAACCTCGATGGTAACAGTCTGTTTGCTTTCATTGATAGCCTTGATTTCGCCACTATTTCCTTCCCACGCTCCAGTTACAACCTTTATCATATCACCGATGGCAACATCAATCTGAATTTCCTTCACATTGATACCAAGGGTTCTCATTTCTGTTTCGGTCAATGGTACAGGCTTTGATTCCGGTCCTACAAATCCTGTAACGCCTCTTGTATTACGAACAATGTACCATGTAGCATCATTCATGAACATATTAATAAGCACATATCCCGGAAACAGTTTTCTGGAAACATTTTTCTTTACGCCGTTCTTCATCTCCATAACATCCTGAACAGGCACTGCCACTTCAAGTATCTGGTCGTGAAGCTTACGGTTTTCGATTGTCTTTTCAATATCACTTTTAACTTTGTTTTCGTAACCTGAGTAGGTATGAACTACATACCATCTGGCCTCGTTGCTGCTTGGAGTTCTCTCCAAACCGCCACTGTTGCCTACAGTAGTTTCGCTTGCTACTATTTCTGACATATATTCACCCACCTAACCTATTATCTGATCTAAACCCAATGCCAGCAATATGTCAACTCCGTAAATGAGACCACCCAAAAGGATTGCCACCACCAGAACAACAATTGACTGCTTAATCAAAGATTCCTTTGTAGGCCATACAATCTTTGCAAACTCTGCTTTCAGCTCTTGGAACCAGCTTCTCTTAAGTGTAGGCGATGTTTCTTTGTTCTTTGCCATATACACTCTCCTTATTTCAAAATACCGATTACTTTGTCTCCTTATGCAATGTATGAGCCTTACAGAATTTGCAATATTTCTTAGTTTCCATTCTGTCCGGATGCGTTTTCTTATCCTTTGTCATATTGTAATTACGCTGTTTACAATCCTGACATGCCAATGTTATCTTAACACGCACAACTTTCCACCTCCATTATTATTTTTTATTATTAGACATGGTCTTTTTGCCTGATTTTAAGGCATAAAAAAAAGACCTTCTTCCATCGCAAGGTATAGAATAACAAAAGGCTCTTATAAAGTCAAGAAAAATATTGAAAAATCAACAAAATCCAGTTTATAAAACTATACATTCCATTTTAAAGCTTCCATATAAAATGTGAATTTTTTTTGAATTTTATATAGACAAATAAAAATAAAAATTATATAATTAGCTTATCTAACTTTGTTAATTTACAAAGTGAAAACTAATTTAGGGAAGGAGTGATATTATGCGTATAAACCAAAATATATATAATCATTTAAGCAGCACACTTGTGCCAAAAAAACGAAATGTCACTCATAAATCCTCCGAGCTTCGTGCTATATATAATAAGATGGCACGGTACAACAAAAACTCACCACTGTATTTGCTGTCGCTATCTGAAAAAAAGCAGTCTTATATGATAAACATCAAAGAGGCAGCAATTACACTTAAGGATGTAGCTGAAAGCTTTGCAAACCCGGACAGTGACGTATACCATAAGAGGTCATTAAAATCTTCTGACAACAGTGCGGTTTCAGGAGCTTTGAAATCATCAAATTATGGTGACATACCTGATTCTCTGGACATAAAAATTGTATCACTTGCAACAGAACAGATCAACATGGGAAGCTACATTAAATCTGATGGTCACAATTTCAGTTCGGGCGATTACAGATTTGCATTAAATACAATTGGAGAAACTTCTCACTTTAATGTACAGCTTAATGGCGAATCAAACATTGAAGTGCAGCATAAAATTGCTCAATATATAAATAACAGAAGCTTAGGTATATCCGCATCAGTTGTAACCAATGGTAACAGCAGTGCTCTTATGTTTAGCTCCTCCGAAACAGGAAACCCTTCAAGTTCTGATGGACTATATTTCAGTTTCAAATCAGAGGGAGACAATGATATTGTTGATGCATTGAAGCTCAACAATGTAACCACTGCTCCTCAGAACTCAGAATTTTATGTGAATGGGACATCTCACAGTTCTGCGTCAAACCACATATCAATCAACCAGACGATAGAGCTTGATTTCCATCACCCAACGGCTGAGGCTGTCACAATTGACCTTGTTCCGGATACAAATACAGCTATGGCACAAGTTGACATGTTTGTTGATGCTTACAACAGTCTTGTTGACTTATCTGATGCCGATGCAATCACTCCTATTGGTTCAAGAAACCTTTACAATGACATTTCTGTTATTGCGTCAAAGCACCGTGAAGAGCTTGAGGCAGCCGGTCTCAAAATTACGGATGACAACCATTTAATAAAAAACGAACCTCTGTTACTGGACAGTGTACAAAGCGGATCATTTGCACAGCTCTTTAATGATATATCTTCCTTTAAGGATGATGTATCAAATGCAACCAATCGGCTTACGCTTGATCCTGTTGCATATATTAACAAACTGATTGTTACGTATCCGAATACGTTAAACAAGTCCAGTACACCATATACACAATCGCTTTACAGTGGACTTATTTATAACAATTATGCATAAATCATATTTTCTATCATAAAGCAGGGGCATCTGACTAATGCCCCTGCTTTATGCTTAAAATAATTTATCCTTTTTTAGTATTTCATCAACAATTAAAAGCACCTCACGTAGCTCGCCCCGCATTTGCTCCCTAGTCTTCTCTAATTGTTTTTTATTACGTAATGTCTTTTCAAGTTCAAACGCATCACGATTATTGTAAATAGCTATAATTACATAGTCACCGCCAAAACAGATATTTGTACGTCCATCTGCCAATCGGTCTGCATCTACAATATTTTCCATAAACTGTGGTGTCAGTATGTAAAATGCAAGCTCCTCGTCGTTGGTTTTCACCTCAAACTGATTATTAAACGCTTCACTTTCAAGCGAGATACTCTGTTCCTTCATTTTTATACCAAGAGAATCTGCAGCTGTTTTAAATAAATCTGATATAAAACCTTTTTTTCTGCGTTTCGTTCGTCTCTCCATAATCCTGACTCTTTTGTCACCAAGTGTTTTTCCGAGAGGAAGACTGATAACAGGTCCCTTGAATACAGTAGATGTTTCATGACTACTGTGGCCATCACTATCAGTTGTTTCATATTCTACCTCCAACTCTATATCACAATATGTAACCTCCTGTCCCTTATAGAAACCCTTAATATAGTCCGAGCCACGTTTTTTGTCAAAGCCAGGAAGTATTCCTGACTGACGCAGGAATTTATCTTTATAGCAGCCATTTGGGTCGTATTCCTTAATATCAATTTGCTCAGCAATAATCCCTTTCGTCACATATTCGCCAATAAAAAGCTTAAGCTTCTTTTGAAGCTTGTCTACATACTTTGCCCCTATTATAAAAATTGCAATACCAACCACTGCGCCTATAATAAAATGTATGCCACTAAATGTAACCTGAAGCTCAGGCAAGCTTCCCACAAGCATTATATAAACAAGCATGCCTCCGGGCACAAGAACCGCCAATACACCAAAGAATTTTTTTCCCACCTGATAGCGGTGTATTGTTTTTATTATCTTTGAATCATTCATAAGTATCCTCTCCAGACTTTAAAATAATTTATCCTTTTTTAATATTTCATCAACAACGGAAAGTATCTTATTCAGGTCAGCACGCATTCTCGCCCTGCTTTCCTCCAACTGTTTTTTATTTTTCATTGTATTACCAAACTCAAAAGCATCGTAATTATTGTGGATTGCTATATCGACCCTGTCGCTGCCAACACAAATATTTGTTCGCCCCTCTGCCAGTCGGTCGGCACTTACAATATTTTCCATAAACTGTGGCGTCAGTATGTAAAATGCAAGTTCCTCATCCGTTGCTTTCACTTCAAACTGATTATTAAATTCCACACTTTCAAGTGTAACTGTCTGCTCCTCACCTTTTTTTATACCAAGTGCACGATAAAGTTTTGTCTCTGCGTTTATATATGCATTTTCAATAAAATCTATCGGCTTACTTCCTTTCTCCAATATCCTTACCCGCTTACCTACAAGAGGTCTGCCCAAAGGAAGGCTGACAACAGATCCCTTAAATACAATAAACGTTCCATCATTGCCTTTTCTCTCAAGCTTTATATCACAATATATAATTTCCTTCCCTCTATAAATACCTTTTATATAATCTGACCCATAGCTTTGGCTAAAGTCCGGCAGTGCTCCCGAAGAACTCAAAAAATCTCTGTCAAAACAGCCATGCGGCTTGTATTCCTGAATTGTAATCCGTTCAGCAATAATATACTTCACCACATGCTCACCTATAAACTGTTTCATTTTCTTTTGAAGCCTGTCTACTTGCTTACCTACAACCCAAAACAACATAAGTAAAACCACGAAGAAAGCCATAATCATTCCAAAATATATAGGCTTATATGATAATGCCACCATATACACAAATAAAAAAACGAAAACTGCGAAAGCAATCATAATTGCAATCCCCATCAGCGAATCCAATCCATCAATGCATTTTATCTTACGCTGATAACCACGTATCGTTTTTACTATTTTGTCATCACTCATCTTATCTTCCCCTTGCCACGTTTTATCCAACCTGCTTTCTCATTTTAGAATAATTTATCCTTTTTTAATATTTCATCAACAACGGAAAGTATCTTATTCAGGTCAGCACGCATTCTCGCCCTGCTATCCTCCAACTGTTTTGTATTTTTCATTGTATTACCAACCTCAAACGCATCGTGATTATTATGGATTGCTATATTGACCCTGTCGCCGCCAAAGCAAATGTTTGTACGTCCCTCTGCCAGTCGGTCTGCACTTATAATATTTTCCATAAACTGTGGCGTCAGTATGTAAAATGCAAGCTCCTCGTCAGTAGTTTTCACTTCAAACTGATTATTAAATCCCACGTTTTCAAGTGATACTGTCTGTTCCATCGTTTTTACACCAAATGCACGCCAAAAATTGGTATATGCATTTACGATAGAACTTATCGCCCTGCCAGTTTTATCCGTCTCCAAAATTCTTACACGCTTATCTCCAAGAGACCTACCTAAAGCAAGGCTGACAACAGGTCCCTTAAATACAGTAACTGTTTTATAATCACCATCACTGTCTTCCTGTTGTGCCTCAAGCTTTAAATCACAATATATAATTTCCTTTCCTCTATAAATACCCTTTATATAATCTGATCCATAGCTTTTACTATAGCCCGGCAGTACTCCTGATGAGTACAGAAAATCTTTGTCAAAGCTACCATTTGGCTTGTATTCCTGAATCGTAATCCGTTCAGCAATAATATGCTTCACCACATGCTCACCTATAAACTGTTTCATTTTCTTTTGAAGCCTATCTATATGCTTAACTAGCAAAAACAAACATATGCAAAAAGCCACAACAATGGCTATACCAATCCCATACATTGACTTATATGATAATGCCGTAGATGTAATATCAATAATCAAAAAAAGTAAGCCTATCGGAAAAATCACATATGCAATCACGCCCATAAATGTATGCAATCCCGAAAAGCTTTTTATCTTACTCTGATAATCACGTATCGTTTTTACTATTTTGTCATCATTCATCCTTTTATTTACCCCTTGTCAACGTTGTTATCACAACCTATTTATCTCATTATAAAGCAATTTCACTTACCTCACAACATCATAAATTCCGACAATAGCCACCTTTCAGGATTTTTGTGTTTTCCTTAATGTATATACCAGCCGCCTGATACATCCGTTCCCGATTCCTGAGACATTACAAGCTTTATTTCCTCAGGGTTTTCCTTCATTTTAAGCATTGTTTCAAATGCTACATATACAAGGCGGTCGCTGTCATAGCGGTATATACTGTCAGGTCTGTTCATATGTGCCCTGAAATGATCCATCTGCCACACTGCTATATCTGCTATTGTATAACCATCTATGTTGTATCTGCACAAAAATTTTCCATTATCGTAGTAATATGCATATTCTGCCAAAAGCCCCATATCAGACGAAAGCTTTTTCCAAAATTCTTCAATCTCTTCATCCGTCTTAAAGGAATACCTGCCTAGATTTATCGTCCACTGATGCAGAATCTCAAGCACTCTTTTAAACTGTTCATCCCTGTTTTCCTCCATAAGTCCTCCCAATAATACATAAATATTTATAAAAATCTATCTTGTCACAAGCAACTCAATCTCGCCCTCACTAAGCCGCCTCCATGAGCCACAGGGCAATGTCTCATCAAGCACAACTCCTCCCATGGCAATCCTCTTTAAATATACAACCTTCATACCTACTGCCTCAAACATCCGCTTTATCTGGTGGTATCTGCCCTCAGTAATCGTTATCTCGACATAACTAAGGATATCACTATTTTCCTCATCCGTTCCAGAACTTTTTTTAGCAATACCATCAATTTCTGCATCAGAAAGTATTTTTAACTTTGCAGGCTTTGTAGGTTTATCGTCTCCTATATCGATACCTTCCTCAAACTGTGCAATTGTGTCCTGTGTAACAGTTCCACAAATTGTGGCATAATATATTTTTTCCACATGCTTCTTCGGTGACAGCAAATCCTTCGACAGCTGTCCATCATTTGTAATAATCAGAAGTCCCTCCGTATCTTTATCCAGCCTTCCCACAGGAAACAAATCACGCCTTTTATCCTCATCAATAAGGTCTATGACAGTTTTATCCCTCTTATCCTTTGTTGCAGATACAACACCCTGAGGCTTGTTGAGCATATAGTATTCAACTGTTCTGTAAGAAATCATGCTCCCATCCACATATACATTACTGCAATCCGTATCAACCTTTTGCTCAGGTTTTTTTGCAGTTTCCGCTCCTATTTTCACTCTGCCCTGTTTTATCAGTGTCTTAACCTGACTTCTTGTACCCTGCCCTGCATCAGCAAGATATTTGTCCAATCTTATTTCCGGCATTTTCTATCGTACATCCTTTTTCATTTTTCCCTGCATTACAACTATGGCAAGGATATATATTACTGTAGCATATGCAAGCGTAATAAGCAATGACCTTGAAGCATCGCCCATATCTCCGGATACAGCCATTCTGACAGCCTTCACACCATGATAAAACGGCAGGGAATGGCTGAAGCTCTTTATTCCGCCACCCATTAAATCAACATCCATCCAAATACCGCCTATCATACACGACAGAGTTATAATAATGGAACATATTCCCGGTGCTGCCTTATCATTTAAAAGTGCCCCGAAAAGTAACCCGAATCCTATATATAACAGCACAGATGGAAGAAGACATGTAACGGAAAGCAATACGTTTACAAACTTCAAGTCACCTCCTGTTATTGCCGCAACAATAAAAGAACAGACATATGTTATCGTAATCTGAAGCAATGCAAGCACTACGGATGGAAGTGTATATCCGACTATAAAGTCCACGGATTTCATAGGTGATGCATATAGTCTTGTAAGAAACGCAGTTGTGCGGTCCTTTGAAAGCTGTATGCATGTAAACAGCATCACAAATGTAAGTCCAAAAATTGCCATTCCCGGTGCAAGAGACTGTATCTTAAATATTTTCATCTGAGCTTCCTTCGGTATGCTCCTGTCAACAGCCGTCATAATAATGAGCATTATAATCGGAAATCCCAGACAAAATATGTAGCTTAACGGATCCCTCAATATTTCTTTCGTTGTTCTTTTACTAAATTCTATACTTCTCATATTTTATACCTCCGTCTTTCCAGAACCCTCTGCAATTGATACAAATGCATCCTCAAGGTTATCCTTACCGGTAATCCTCTTCATTTCCTCCAATGTGCCATGTGCCTTTATCTCTCCATTAACCATAATTGCTATCTCATCCGAAAGCTGCTCTGCCTCCTCCATATAGTGTGTCGTAAGAACGATTGTCATATTTCCCTTCAGCTTTTCAATGATGCTCCAAAGCTCACGTCTTGCAAGGACATCAAGTCCAAGTGTCGGCTCATCAAGAAAAAGAACCTTTGGTGAGGAAATTAATGCCATTGCAATACTTAACTTTCTTTGCCAGCCCCCTGATAATGTTTTTGCTTTACTTTTTTCCACCTCTTGAAGCGAAAATTTTTCTATCATTTCCTCCACCAGTTTGCTTGCTTTTTCTTTATCTGCACCGTAAATTTTTGCAAAAAACTCAAGGTTTTCCCGAACTGTAAGGTTTGGTGCTACTGATGTTTCCTGTGGTGAAAAATTAGAAATCTGTTTCACCGCCGAAAGCTCGGTTAAAATGCTGTGTCCCATAACCAGTGCATCTCCCGATGTAGGTTTCGAGAGTCCCATTAACATTCTGATAGTTGTAGTTTTTCCTGCTCCATTTACACCAAGCATGGAGAAAAGCTGCCCTTCTTTTATATTTATGTTTATATCATTTACAGCGACCTTGCTCCCAAACTCTTTTCTCAGATTTTGTATTTGTATACCATACTTTTCATTCATATTAATCTTCCTCCATATTCATATCCCTGAGTTTATTATTTATATCCTCAACAGATTTTTTGCAAATTTTATATTGTATAATCCAGCATATAACATAAGAAACGATAAAGCTTATCGTTGTGGATGCAAATGACTTCGGGTACTTGTTCATACTCCAGCAAAAGCATCCCACAAAAAACCATACACTGGCAGCAATTATAAAATAAATTATACTTTGGATAACAAGGCTCAGCCGTTCCAGCTCCATAATAACAGAGCCTCCGCCAAGTACCGCACTCATACCTCCCACAAGCATAAGCTGTACAACAAGTGCTCTGACGTCATTCGGAAATTTTTCCCTGTATTCCGGCAGCATTGGAATGAAATCCCTCCCAAGCGTAATGAAAAAATAGAAAACCGTTGTAATTCCTATTGCATAGAAAAAACTGTTTATCATTCTGAACAATACATTTTTCAGCATTCTAAATTCCCCTCTCTTTAGTTTTTCTACAATCTGTTTACTAAATTATTTTTACAATATTTCATATAAAAAATAAAGGGGTTTACGATGAATGGTATATTTTAAACGACAAATGGTAATTTATCATGCATAAAAACAGAGTTCTTCCAACAAAAAAATATGTCGCTAAAGAAAAATCTCCAACGACATATTTTTAAACATATATACTGTTATATTCCAAGTGCCTTTTTAATTTTGGGCACATACCGTCTTGACACGTATGTCTCCTGCCCATTTTTAAAGTACATTTTTATTGTTCCCGCAAGACTTGTATCCAACTTAAGTAGCTTCCTGACATTTACTATCTCAGAATTAGAAATACGCACATACCTGATTCCATCCAGTTTTTCTTCCATCTCATAAAGTCTCTCCTTTATGCGGTATTCTCCTGCATCAGTCGAAACATATACATTTTTGTTTGAAGAAAAGATTCTTACAATCTCCGAGTGCCGTATAAATATAGAATTATCACCGTCATACGCAACAATACTTCCGTCCACAGCCTCCAAAACAACCCGTCTCAGCTTTCTTGTATTATCGTCTGCTTTGTTGTTGCAAATATGTATCTCCGGCTCATTATATTTTGGTTTTATTTCTAATTCTACTTTCATGTTCTAGAAACTCATTTTAACGTCTGATCTTTTCGCTTCCTCTGCCTCAAAAAATTCTTTTGCTGTTGCATTCATTGCTCCGGCAACAATACTGTTCGGAAATGTAACTATCTTTGAATTGTATGCAGTTACATTGGCATTATAAAGACGCCTTGCTGCTTGTAAATGTTCTTCTACATCAGCCACAGAGTTCTGCAACTGTACAAAGTTGTTGCTGGATTTCAGCTCAGGATATGCTTCTGCCAAAAGTCTAATCTGATTTGAAGCCTGATCCATCTGAGTGCTGGCAGCATTTCTTTCAGCCATACTCATTCCGCTTCTCAGCTTAATAACCTCTAAAAGTATCTCTTTCTCATGCTTCTGATATCCTTTTACTACATCAAGCAGCTTTGTAAGTGTATCGTATCTTTTTGTAAGTGCGACATCAATTCCGGATAATCCCTCCTGAACCTTAAGATCCAGCACTTTAATTCCGTTATATGTAGCAACATACCAAAGAACAATCACTATAATGAAGAAAATCAGTGCACTAATCATCATTCCAATAATACCTGGCATATCCATACCCTCCTAATAAATAAAATATACTCCTGTTAACTTTTTATTGCTTCTGAGAGCTGTTTAATCAGCTCCATATCATCTGCAGACACCTTCATGTTCGTACATAAATTCTTACCATCAGCAGTTGTGAGATTAATCTCGATTATACTGTCAACATCTATGCTACTTGAAGCAGCTGCAAAAAATTTAGGAACTTTAGGATGGTTAACCTTAAACCTGTCTACAAGCCCTTTTATTTTCATTAAGCCCATAGGATTCATCTTTCAGCCTCCTCAATGTTGGATTTACTTTACCTTATCAAGTTTCTCCATCTTTATCTTGTATGCCATAAGTCTGAACAAATAGTCAGGCATCCTCCTGTTTCCAAGCTCCCAGTCCTGCACGGTACGGTACGGTATTCCGAAATATTCACAGAACTCTCTTCTGTTCATTCCTGTTGACTCTCTTAACTCTAATAACTCCACTTTATCTGTTCTTGACATTTTTCTACCTCCTTTTTAAGTTTATAGAGCGAGATTTGGTTTCTCTATGCGTACATGTACCTTTATATTATTACATTGCTTCCATTATGTCAAATCTATGTTCCAAAATAAATCGGATTTTACCTATAGTAATTTATCTAAACGTGAAGATTTTCTTCTTTTTCACCCAAATATGTGCTATATTATTAAAGTATTGTTAATTTTACATTTTCCGAAAGGGGTATATGATGAAAATAGGTTTCGATAATGATAAATATCTTGATACACAGTCCCGCCACATAAGGGAGCGGATAAATAAATTCGGGGACAAGCTTTATCTTGAATTCGGAGGAAAACTTTTTGATGACTATCATGCATCAAGGGTTCTGCCCGGCTTTAAACCGGATTCAAAGCTTCAGCTCCTTATGCAGCTCTCAGACCAGACAGAGCTTGTTATCGTTATCAATGCAACGGATATCGAAAAGAATAAAATCCGCGGAGATTTAGGAATTACATATGACACAGATGTTCTCCGTCTCATAAATGAATTTGAAGCAAAGGGACTTTATGTGGGAAGTGTATGTATTACCCAGTATGCAGGGCAGTCTGCTGCCGACATGTTTAAACAGCGTCTCGGCAAGCTTGGAATCAAGGTTTATACACATTATATTATTCCCGGCTACCCAAATAACGTTTCACAGATAGTCTGTGATGAAGGTTTTGGAAAAAACGATTATATAGAAACTACCAGACCTTTGGTTGTCATTACAGCTCCCGGCCCAGGAAGCGGAAAAATGGCCACATGTCTTTCACAGCTTTACCACGAACACAAAAGAGGTGTCAAGGCAGGTTATGCCAAATTCGAAACCTTTCCTATTTGGAATATACCTGTTAAGCATCCGATTAACCTCGCATATGAGGCGGCAACTGCTGATTTGAATGACATAAATATGATTGACCCATTCCACCTTGAGGCATATGGTGTCACTACCGTGAACTATAATCGTGATGTGGAAATATTCCCTGTCCTGAAAGCAATGTTTGATGAAATATATGGTGAAAGTCCATATCAGTCTCCTACCGACATGGGTGTAAACATGGCAGGAAATTGTATTTGTGATGACGCCGTATGCCAAGAGGCATCCAAACAGGAAATAATCAGAAGATATTTCAACACGGTTAATGGTTTCCTTGAGGGACACAGTACCGAGGATGAGATATACAAAATTGAGCTTGTTATGAAGCAGGCTAAGATAAGCCCTACCGATAGAGCTGTGGTTACGGCTGCCAGAAAACGGGCAGAGCTTACACAATCACCAGCCTCGGCAATTGAGCTTCCTGACGGAACTATCATAACAGGTAAAACCTCATCGCTTCTGGGGGCAACATCTGCTATGCTATTAAATGCACTTAAGGCGCTTGCCGGTATCGATCAGGAAATTGAAATTATAGCTCCCGAATCACTGGAGCCTATACAGAGACTTAAGACAGCGTACCTCGGCAGTCGTAATCCGAGACTTCACACTGATGAAATACTTGTTGCACTATCAATAAGTGCCGCCAACTACGAAAATGCAGCCCTTGCACTGAAACAGCTTCCAAAGCTGGCAGGCTGTCAGGCTCATGCATCAGTTATGCTCTCGTATGTAGACATTAAGCAGCTGAAACGGCTTTCCATTCAGCTTACCATGGAGCCTAAATACGAGAATAACCGGATACATTATTAGAATCTTTATTACTCAAGCTCGTCAACCAAATCTTTATAATTACTTTGAAGTGCGTGGGCATTGGTTGAAACCTTTTTGTGCAGATTAATTGCAGCCGTTGACTTGGCAATCGGCTGCAGTGTTCCTGCACCTGCAACGCATCCGCCCGGACATGCCATTCCCTCAAGCAGATAACCGTTATATTTGCCTGCCTTTGCCATGGCAAGAAGCTTTCTGCACTCTGCAAGTCCCTGGGCATTTTCAACCTTCACCTCACACTCAGGATAAAGCTCTGAAATACAATTTACTACAGCATTGGCAACGCCTCCGCTGACAGCAAAGCCTCTTCCGTCACCGCTTGCACCATGCATGGTATCATCTTCTTTCAGCTTATCAAAGTCAACCTGTTTGGCCTCAAACATTCCCATCACTTCCTCGAAGGTGAGCACAAAATCTATATCGCTTCGTATTGTTCTTCTGCTTGCCTCAAGCTTCTTTGCAGCACATGGTCCGATAAATGCAACCTTGCAGTCCGGATATTTTTTCTTTATAAGTCTTCCCGTAAATACCATCGGCGTAATTGCCATTGAAATACAATGCGCGATTTCCGGGAACTCCTTTTTTGCCATCATCGACCATGCAGGGCAACACGAGGTTGCCATAAACGGAAGATTATCAGGTACCTCAGAGACAAAATCTTTCGCTTCCTGTATCGTACAAAGGTCGGCCCCGATAGCGACCTCAATAACATCTGTAAATCCAAGTGCCTGAAATGCCGACCTTATTTTCTCAGGTGTAAGCTTTGGTCCGAACTGACCCGCAACAGCAGGTGCTATTGCAGCATAGACAGGCACATCACTCTTGATAGCCTGAATAACCTGAAATATCTGTGCTTTATCTGCAATTGCTCCAAAAGGACAATTGGCAAGACACATTCCGCAGGATACACATTTTTCCTGATCAATATCCGCACGACCATACTCATCCGATGATATTGCATTCATTCCACACGCCTTTGCACATGGTCTTTCCTGCTTTACTATGGCACCATATGGGCACACACTGACACATTTGCCGCATTTGATGCATTTTTCCTGATCAATCTCAGTCTTTCCGCCATAAAATTTTATGGCACCTCTTGGGCATACCTCTTTACACGGATGCGCAAGACAGCCCTGACATGCATCGGTTATCTTAACAACATTATCAGGACAGGCATGACATGCAAACTTTATTATATTTATAAGAGGAGGCTGATAGTATTTTTCCGGTTTTACGCACTCCTCCGCTCCTGTTGACACAGGTGCATGCTCTGTCGGAGACCGAAGCGGAAGTCCCATGGAAAGCCTCATACGTTCCTTTACGATAGCTCTCTCAAGGAACACACTGTCCCTGTATACCGTAACCTCACCTGGAATAATCCTATAAGGTATCTGCTCCATTTGTGACAAATCTCCGTCCTTATAGTCATAAGAAAGCTTTGCAACCTCTGCATAAACTCTCTCTCTAAGGTCATTTACCGATGTGTATATACCTCGCATCCCATTCCTCCTGATAAAAGATTATTTGTTTCGTGTACATTTATTATATCAATACGGACATGAAGTTTCAACTCACGCAAAGATATTCTTTTATTCTATCCAGTTCCTGCTCTGCCTTTTTTCGTCCAATTAGATATACTCGTTCCAGCTCCTTTGGATTTCGCTCTACCTTACCGATTTTCAAGTCTGAATCCGGTCTTATCACAAGTAGCTTGCCTGCTTTTTCCTGCTTTTCTATATATTCAAGCGTCTTATTATATTTAATATATCTCCTGGACATAGTTCTCAGAAAATTAGGATATTTTTTCATCCACATATTCATTACAGGCATCATGGAGGATGTTTTTTTTACATATCCTTTTGGTCTGGTAAGTATTACAACCTGCTTATCATAACCTTTGTATTCCATAAACTTTACCGGTATGGAATCTGACGTTCCACCATCTGATAAAGCACGACCTTTAATATAAACCGGACGTGCCGCAAGCGGAAGCGAAGCTGACGCCCTTATCCACTGTATATCATTTTCACCGCCATCACTGCATTTGTGATAAACTGCCTTCCCTGTATCCAAATCCGTACAGACAACATAAAAATCCATAGGATTTTTGCTGAATGTATCCGTATCAAATATATCAAGCTCTTGGGGCAGAGTATGATATGAAAACTCTGCCCCATAAAGGTCACCTGTGGTAATCCATGATTTTAAGCTCACATATCTGTCATCCGTACAGTATTTCTTGTTATACCTTATGCTTCTGCCTATCTGTCTGGATTTATAGCTACACCCAAACACTGCTCCTGCCGAAACACCCACCGCCCCGTCAAAGTCTATATCATTTTCCATAAAAACATCTAATATTCCTGCTGTGAACATGCCGCGCATGGCACCGCCCTCAAGCACTAACCCTTTTTTCATCTAAAAATCCTTTCATTCATTTTTATATGACAAAAACGCATAGTTATAAAATTTATAATACAATTATATCAACTAAAAAAATAAAAAGCAATAAAAGAGGCTGCCACATAATGGCATTTTATATACATAATACCATTGCGTAACAGCCTGACTATATTCTTTTATTTAATTCTAGTCTTTCTCTTCCTTAAGTGCCTTCTCCTGCATATCCTGTATATCTTTGTATGCGGAAAGCATTGGTGTTATATTCTCATTTTTAAAATGTCTCTTTACATAGTTTGCAGTTATCGCAGCTACAGTTCCCGAAAGTGTAAGCACACCTATCAAGTTTGGAATCGCCATAAGACCGTTTAATGTATCTGCTATATCCCATGCAAGGTTCTGTCCCATAACGGCTCCGCCAAAAACAGCGATTGTAAATATTACCTTGTAAACATATGTTGCCTTTAAACCGAAAAGATACTCGCATGCTTTGCTGCCATAATGACTCCAGCCAAGTACTGTTGAAAACGCAAAGAGAAGAATCGCTATTGCAATAAACATTTCTCCCACCGAACCAAACATTTTTCCAAATGCCTCTGATGCAAGATTATTTGAGTCAACTCCGGAAACAACCTGACCTGTTGCAAGGTCAATATCACCTGATGCAAGTATTGAAACAGCCGTAAGGGTACATACGATAATTGTATCTGTAAATACCTCAAAAATACCCCACATTCCCTGTACAACCGGCTCCTTAACATTTGAATTTGAGTGTACCATAACTGAGGAACCAAGTCCTGCCTCATTTGAGAACACTCCTCTCTTCATTCCAAGCACAACGGCCTGCTTTATACCAAAACCGACGATACCACCGCCTACAGCCTTCATGCCGAACGCACTCTTAAATATAGATACAAATATGTCAGGTATGTCAGTTATATGTGTAACAATTATTACAATTGCACCAATTATGTAAAGAACAACCATAAACGGAACAATTTTCTCAGTAACTGCTGCAATTCTCTTAAGACCACCGATTACAACCAAACCGACAGCTATTACAAGTATAATGCCTATCACAGGCTTTGGCATGCCAAACGCCTTATTTACATTTGATGATATGGAGTTTACCTGTGTCATATTTCCTATACCGAATGAGGCGAGGAAACAGAATATTGAAAATAATACAGCAAGAAATGTTGCGATTCCTTTACAGCCCTTTTTAGAGCCAAGTCCATTCTGAAGATAGTACATGGCACCGCCTGACCACTCTCCTGCTTCATTTTTCTTACGGTAATATATACCTAATACGTTTTCAGAATAGTTTGTCATCATTCCAAAAAATGCAATCACCCACATCCAGAAAACTGCACCCGGGCCACCTGCTGCTATAGCTCCTGCAACACCTACAATATTACCTGTACCTACCGTTGCCGCAAGTGCAGTACAAAGCGACTGGAACTGTGATATAGATTTATCCTCGGTATGCGCAGTTACACTCTTCTTTCCAAAAATTCCTCCGATTGTATTTTTCATCCAATACCCAAAATGGCTTATCTGAAAAAACTTTGTAAGTATGGTCATCAGTATACCTACCACACCCATGAGAATCAGCATAGGCGGACCCCAAACCACATCATTTACGGCAGAATTAATTTTTGCAATTAAATCCATGTTTCCTCTCCTTTTACATAATTAAATAAATAAGTGCTTGCGAAACTTAAGTTTTTGCGAACGTCCGTTGTACAATATTGTCTATATTGTACAACTAGCTTATCGAAATAAGAAGTTTCGCAATCATCTAAGTTAAACAAAAAACGGTGCCTAGATACAGTATTATCCTACTCTAGACACCTTTGTCCTTGTATTTTATATCATAATAAGCGGTATTTTGTCAACACTACACGATTTTCTCCAATATAGACTTTCCTATCGTTCCTTCCGGCATTGAAACATTAAAATTATCAGCGATTGTTGCACCTATATCAGCAAATGTATCGGAATCCGGCAGCCTGCCACTGTCTTTTAGAGTTGGTGAATAGGCAATAAACGGCACTCGTTCCCTCGTGTGATCCGTACCTGTATGTGTCGGATCATTGCCGTGGTCTGCTGTTATAATAAGCAAATCATCCTCCCGCATAACCTTCAGAAACTGCCCCAGTTTTTCATCAAAACGCTCCAGTTCCTGTCCATATCCGATCGGATTTCTTCTGTGTCCCCATAAAGTATCAAAATCAACAAGGTTTACATAACACAAACCAGTAAAATCTCTTTCTGCAATTTCTATCGCCTGCTCCATACCATGAACGGAGGATTTTGACCTGTTACTGTCTGTTATGCCTTCCCCTGCAAATATATCATTTATTTTTCCTACCGATATGACATCATAGCCTGCATCCTTAAGCACATTTAATGCAGTCTGACCATACGGCTTAAGTGCATAATCGTGCCTGTTGCTTGTTCTTACAAACTCTCCCTTTTTCTTTCCCACATAAGGTCTTGCTATAACACGTCCTACCTTCCACTCATCCCTCATGGTAAGTTCCCTTGCAATTTCACAGCATCTGTAAAGCTCATCCAATCCAAATGTTTCCTCATTTCCACATATTTGAAGCACGGAATCAGAGGATGTATAAACAATCATATTTCCTGTTGCAATCTCCTCCTCAGCAAGCTCATCCAGTATTTCTGTACCACTTGCACTTTTGTTTCCTATGACCTTATGCCCTGTACGTTTCTCCAATTCCGCAACAAGCGCATCCGGAAATCCTGTATCCGTAAATGTCTGAAACGGCTTGGTAATGTGGAGTCCCATCATTTCCCAGTGTCCCGTCATGGTATCCTTTCCCGTGCTGGCCTCATTCATTTTCATGTAATAGCCAATCGGCTTGTCAACAGGCATAACCTGCTTTAGGCTATGAAGGTTTGCAAGCCCCAGCTTTTGCAGATTTGGTATTTGAAAATTCTCCATACGCTGCGAAATATGTCCCAGCGTATCAGTTCCTATATCCCCGAAATCTGCCGCATCCTCCATTGCGCCGACTCCTAAGGAATCTATCACTATTGTAAATATACGTTTAAATCTTCCCATAAATGCCTCCTATCATTGAACATCAGCCATTCGCATCTATTTTCTGTCCTGTTTGTCCTGTTCAATCAGGATTCGAATTGCCTCGATTCCGACCTTTATTGCCGATTCCGTGTCATGGACAATCGGATTGGAAAGCCCTGCTGCATTACGCTCCTGATTGCCGACTACAAGAAAATTCGAACCGCATCTTACTCCAAGATGACTTGCCACTACAAAGAGTGCCGCTGATTCCATCTCCGATGCCTTAACACCCAGACGCTTCCATGCTTCCCATTTATTAAGAAGTTCATAGCTTACAGGCATCCGTTCCGGCTCATGCTGTCCGTAAAATGCATCCTTACACTGTACTATACCTGTGTGGAATGTGTACCCAAGCTTCCCTGCTGCCCCAACAAGAGCATTTGTCACATCCAGATTGGCAACTGCCGGAAACTCGATTGGTGCATATTCCCTGCTTGTTCCCTCCATACGGATTGCACCTGTGGCAACTACTATGTCACCACCCTTTACATCAATGTCGATTCCACCACACGTACCTACTCTCACAAATGTGTCTGCACCGCAAAGCACAAGCTCTTCCATAGCAATTGACGCTGACGGTCCTCCGATTCCGGTTGAGGTAACACTTACCTTTTCCCCATCCAGATATCCCGTATATGTTACAAATTCCCTGCTGTCTGCAATAAGCTTCGGTTCATCAAAATGGCTTGCTATTTTTTCACATCTCTTTGGGTCTCCCGGAAGTATAACATACCGTCCCACATCACCGGGTCTTATTTGTAAATGATATTGTAATCCAACTTCGCCTGAATAATTCTGCATAGCGGTTCCTCCTTTGCCTCTGACATATACATTCAACTGCAATTTTTATCATTTTCAATATAAAAACTTTTGCTCGGATAATGAAACCCTTATCTTTTTTTCACCACATTTGTATACTTATTTTTTCACTTCTAAATCATACTTTTACATCTATTGCCCTGTAAAGTGACTCATCAACTATATTCTAGTATAGCATCAACTTATTCCTGCGTATCCTGTTGCATAAACTCTCGCAAAATTGTTGTCCTTGCACATCCTTCTATACCACGATACAAATTATATGGTGTAAGTCCCATCATCTCTAAATCGTTTAAAACAATCTTCCTTTCATTACTTGGCAAAATAATTTTGTATAATGCTCCATCAACGCAATATTGTTTTCCACAAGTTTCTACATATTCCTCTATTGATTTACATGGACTTTCATTTAATGTAAAAACACCATATTGATATTTTTGCCTGTCATTTTCCTCTACCCTAGCATTTACTATTGTCACACCATAATTTGCATTCCAAATCTCATGTTCCTTATCCAACACCCATATTGCAACATTTGAAGCATCACTCATCAAATCTGAAAACGCAAAAAAAGCAGCTATGTATATACTATATGTCCAATCTAATAATCTTGTAGGCAAACCATAATGTTGTCCTATAGACATTAACTGTTTCTCATCACAATTACTTAAGTTTCCTCTCCCTTCCCATGTAATACACATGTCACGAAAATTCTCTAATAAAAATTTTTCTTTCTCTTTTCTTTTTCCTAATGCTAATCCAGAATATCTTCTATCTAAAGTTGCTGTTAACCCCCATTCTTCAGAACTATGCCCTCTAAATAAAAATTTATTATAAGGAAAATTATCCCTATTACAAATATCTTTTGTTAAATCTTTTTTCATTTCATACCATGTACTATAAGTTAATGTTTGAAAAGTATTTTTCATTTTGTATCTCCTTACTATTCTGTAGTGCCACCTAAAACAGGATTTGTATCCCATATAGGATTATGTATTCCAATTGCATCAATTAAACAAGACCTTAATATATATATGCTTTTCTCCTTTGGAAGCAAGAATTCTGGATATCCATCATTAAAAAAAATTTCTTCTTTACCATTAGGTCCTTCCTCAATATAACCCACACCTCCATTCTGCCATAGTACATCAAACATTTTACAATTTTCACCTAAAAGTTTTTCCGCTCTTTCTTCTAATTCACATATTTGATTCCATTTCAATTTATCAGAAGTAACATCCACAAAAACCTCTTTCATACGATTAGACGTAGATTCTTTATACTCTTGTATACTTGTATAAACTTCTGAATATTCTTTTTCTGCAGCATCTTTGGGCATTTCATTGTTATTAATCTGATTTGCACATATCTGCAACAATTCATTGCCAAATACCTTAGCACATTTAGCAACCTTCTTCCTTATCATTTTACAAATATCTGTTTGAGGAGAGTTTGTTTTCATTTGCTTTATTTCACTTAATGAATTCCCCATAATTACAATATCTCGCGGCAACAATCTTGTATGTCTTAATACATATTGAAGTATTGGTTCCTCAATATCTCTATAATTATTGTGTATATGTGTTATGCCAAACCAATTAACTACACTTTTTTCGGAATTTTCATTTATAAAATAGCACTTTTTCATATTAGCAATTTTACTTTCAAAAAAATATTGGATAGACGCATAATCCCAATTAAGTATTTTGACATGTTCCTCATTTATATAACGTGTATGGTGTTCACTTTTACATATTGAAGCCATAACATTATCTCTGATACAAATAACTACATGCAATTTATTACCATATAACTCTTTACGTATTAATCTCATTACTTGATAAAAAAGACCTTTTTGACATCTAAGCCAATACATTGGTGCATTTCCAAACTCTTCATCAACTGAATCAACAAAATAATATAATGCAGGCATTTTTTTAAAAATCTTCTCAACAATAATTTCAATCTCATCCCACTCTTTTCTCTCAGCATATTCATTAAAAGTATTTTTTGTTGAATAATGAGACAAAATATTCCTAAGTTCTGAATATATCGGCATTGGCACTTTATATTTAGGAAATATAATTCCCTCGTACTCTAATAATTTGTTTTTTTCTTTTTCTGTAACATCCTGATTCCAATCCTCATCATTTAAAATACTTGAAATTACTGCTCGCAAAATTGCAAACTTCCAAGCATACATCCATTTTTCTGTTATATTACTTTCAGCGAAATTTTGTCCAAATCTTACAACTAAGTCAGTTGCTGGAAGTTCATGTTCAATACTATTAACATGAATTGAGTTATTCAGTTTCAAATTCGCTCGTATTCTTCGTAAATATACAGTTTTACCAGAGCCCTTCGGTCCTACAATCACTCTTGTTTTCAAATCATCAGGAGATGCAACACCAGAAGAAAAATATCTCTTATCAAATACAATAAATTCTGACATCATATCTTCAATATCCGTTCTTGAACCATCAGGATTACCAAATGCATTTCTATCGTACATTTTAAAAAACCTCCCCTATCGTATATTAAATTAACATAAAATCATTTTTTCAATTTCTAAGTTAATCTTCATATATGCTTTTTAAACATTGTTATATATATTTAATGTAACAATTAACAATCCTGTTACATTATATCTTTTATGCTGTAATCTAGCATTGACAATTGTCAATAACACTATATGTACATCCATTTCTTATTTCACATCTAGTATTTTCTCAATTTTTAACTTTTTCGCATTTATCATTCTCAATATGAATGCCTCATAATCTTCATCTGGATAATTGGGGTTATCCTGCTCCTCATATTCATCAGGTGTTCCATATACACTCCCAACTCGCTCTCCAAATGTTTCTAGTAATGTCATAAAATGCGCCCGAGTACCTTTGCGAACCAACACTCTTATTTTCTGAGGAAGTTCATCATATAATTTTCTTAACTGAATCAAATGTTCGTCCAACGAAATATTTGTTTTATCCGAATATATAGTTGCAATCTTTCGCTCAATTATTCTTTGAATTTCTTCAGAAGATGCCCTAACACTTTTTGTTCCTCGTCTCACATAAATTACATCTTTTTCTATTTTATCAGATTGACCTAAAGAAACAAATGGCAATCTCTCTGGTGTATCATGAATTACAATAATTTGGAATTTTTTATTTTCATAAATCCCATATACAGAAGAATCATACAAAAAGCTCAAAATCTCATAATCTAGACTTGGAGATACTAGTTTTGCGATACTATTACTAATATCAGCCGTGTCCTTAATTGTATCTAATCCAGAAATTGTAAACAAATTGTCTTCATTTTCCTTAATTCCAAACACCACAATACCACCGCCATTATTTCCCATTGCCAACATTATTTTTGCTAATGGTCCTTTTTCAATCCATTCCTCTTTAAAATCAACATCATTTAATTCACCACAAGAATTTCTCATAAATTTCTGAAAGTTGTCCTTTGTAGGTTCTTTTAAAAAGTCATCATAAAAATGATCTTTAATTTGTGGATTCATTTCCCCAACTCCCCTCATAATATTGTTTCAAATAACTTATTATATTGCTTCTTCTAAATCAACCTTGTTCACTTTCTCCAAATAATCTTCAATCGACTTCATTATATGCCAAAACATTACTGGCGGAATTGCATTACCTATTTGCTTATAGGCATCTGTCTCGCTTCCTGCAAATTTAAATTCATCAGGAAATGATTGAATTCTTGCAGCTTCTAGTGGTGTGAACCTCCGATAAAGTTCCTTATCAGAATCCACCAAAAGAACTGGGTCTCTCGAATTTAAACTTACTTTCGCCAAATGACTTGTAACAGTTAAGCAAGGTTTGTTTAAATCCTGATACAATCCTCTTTTCATATTATTTTTGGCATTCTTCATACCTTGAACTGCTCTCTGTGAAAAATAGTATTTCCCCTCCTCTATAGCCAATTGCGGCACTGCCACAGAAAGCGGAATCCAATTTTCTTTATTTGTTTCATCAGGCCAATAATACTCTAAATTTTGAGCAATATCATTACGAATTCCAAGCAAGATTACTCTCTCTCTTTTTTGAGGAACTCCATAATCAGCAGCATTAAACAATTTTGAAAAAACTGTATAACCTGCTTTCTCAAAACAAGAAATAACTTTATTAAATATATCTCCCTTATGTAAGGTCATAAACCCTTTAACATTTTCAGCAACAAAAACTTTAGGTTGCTTATCTTTCACCACTCTTGCCATTTGCTTATATAATTTTGCTCGCTCATCAAACGGATCTTTATTAGGATTCACTGTACTAAATGACTGACATGGGAATCCACCAACTACTATATCACAATCCGGAATTTCTGAACTGTCTGTATCACATATATCCTTACATACCACCTTACTGCATTTAAAATTTTTCATATGAGTATTTAAGGCTTTCTGATCTATATCTGTTACATAAACCAACTTAAATGGCAGTTTTTTATATCTTTTTTTATTAAACATGAATCCGCCAACAATCCCCTGATCTGCACCTCCACACCCCGAAAATAATGAAACTACTTTATACATTTTGATTCACCTCACTAATCACATTATCCACAGCAGAATTTTGAAAGTCAACACGATATGTCATAGGGATTATTTCAACAATTCCACTTTCTATTTTCTTATAAAGGTCTCTAATTACATACATTACAACTCCACCACGCACAAAATACACTCGATAAATATAATAAAACTCCTTATGTTGCAATGCAGCTACCCATTCATTTCTAGTAATATTTACAGTATCTACCCACATCGAATCGTTTATATCTGGAGCAGTCACTCTTTTTGTCGATTTCACTTCAATATATTTTATAAATTCAGCAAATTCTCCATGCTCAGCAATAACTGATTGAATATCATATCCTAATCCCTTTGTTTTTCCAAGTGCCAAGACATTGTTTACAAGCCGAGAATTGAATTTGCCCACACGTTGTTTCTCATACTCATATACATACACTTCCCCAGCATCTCCAAGTTCTGTCTTATTAGTTCTCTTGCTATTTTTCTTCTCATAATCAATTTCCATTTCTGGTGCTATTAATGCCTCTACTGGTGTGTCCAACAAATCAACATTGTCACTAAGCTTTCCATAATAGATAGCCCATTCTTCTTCTAACCTTTTTCTCTCTGAAGCACTACTTACGTCATATGAATAGATATCAAATCCAAGAGGCTTAGACCATAATTCCTCAAAGATTTTAACAGCCTTCATTTCATGCGGATTTAATTTTACCTCTTGTCCATCTAATATTATCAAATTGGCTAACTGTAAATACTGCAATTGGTCTGTAACATGCTGGTAATATTTAGACTTATTTTCTCCCTCTGGTACTTCTATTTTTCTAGGAGTAATCCCCATTCTCTTATCATTCACTATTTCATCAAATACTTCATTAGGGGTGGCTTCTCCTTTTAGTACATTCTCTGCATTCAAAATATAGTAACCCACTTCCTGTTTAAGTAAAACTATACCCTCCCTTCGAGCATAATCTAACACTTTTAACAATATTGAATATGGCTGACACCTTAAACCATCTGCCATAACCTTTGTGTATGTTTGTGATTTCTGCATTCCATTTGGGAATTGCATTTTTAACAGCCAGTCCTTAAAAAAGGCAGGTTGATCATAATCTTGCAGAAATTTTTTAGTTCTTTCAGAAGCATAAACAATCCCATCAATCTCATAATGCATTCCAAAAAGCGAACCACTTACTTCTGTCCGATGATTGTCCAACGTTTTCTTTATTGCACTTTCATTATTCTGATTTCGAGCCTTACTTTCAGCATAGTTACGAAAAGCTGAATTAAAGCCTCTCTCAAACTCATCTTTTGTACATGGACAAATATTATCAATTACAGCAGCATATTTAGGTAACAAATCATCTACTTCCGAAATCGCTCTCGCCCTTATTATTGTACATCTATATTGGTTTTTGGGATTATACATACTTTTATCCTCTTTCTATAACATTTTTTACCTTTTCAGCAATTGCCTGTGCCATCAATGGTGGAACGGCATTACCAACTTGCTTTAACTGACTAGTTTTTATCCCAATAAATTCAAATTTATCGGGAAACGATTGTATTCGAGCAGACTCCCTAACCGTAGGTACTCGATTTTCCTTATAGTGAAAATGATGATTATGCCCTGTATCAATCGTAAAACAAGGCTTTTTGCTGTTCATTCGCGTCCAAGCTATATGTACTTTTCTTGTATCCTGTAAATTGCTAGGCAAATTCTTATAATTACCCCCATCAGGAACCATTGCGATTATTTCTCTAGTCTTTTCTTTATGAATAGTTATCGAATGATTCTTTATTCTATCACTTCCAACTCTCATCCTTTTTTGATATTCACAATTCGGCGGTAATTTATATGGTATATCCTCGCCCAGAGAAATATCAACTGGAACAAAATCCAAATCGGATATAGCCTCTTCGCAAGTAATAAATTCCTTCAATCCCTCACCATAACAGGCCTCTGGAAATGTAAACTCCTCTGTATTCTTGATTTTCTCTTTATTTATTCCAACAAAGAAAACTCGTTTTCTTTGTTGCGGAACACCAAACATATCAGAAGAAAGCAATTGTACCTTTACTGTATAGCCTATTGATGAAAAATCTCCCAATACCTGTTCCTTTACTTTTCCATCAAACAGCCTTATCAATCCCGGCACATTTTCCATAACAAATAATTTGGGGCGAATTTCTTTTACCAAATTAACAAAAGACTTATATAATTTATTTCTTGGATCATCTATCATTCGCTTTCCAGAGACTGAAAAGCCCTGACAAGGTGGTCCACCTATAATAACATCTATATCATCTTTACTTGTATTTAGTTTTTGCATTATTTGTTTTGCAGTTATCCTTTCAATATCATCATTTATTACTGTGGCATTAGGAAAATTGTGTTTATATGTAACTGTAGCATCTTTCCACATATCTATTCCCAACAACATTTCAAAGCCTGCTTCTTGAAACCCATATGAAAATCCTCCACATCCACAAAATAAATCTATTGCTTTTAATTTAGTTTTCATCATTATTTTCTGTCCTTTTTATTCTGTTGTCATTTGGCTTTTCAGCATCATCCGGTATAGCCCAAACTTCGCCCAGCTTAAATACACCTTCGATTCTTTGTTGTGCACATAGTATCTGCACACGTCTTTGTGAAACTTTCCATTTTTCTGCTGCTTGCGCTGCTGTAATATATCCCATAATAATACACCTCTTATAATATATTGTATTCGATGGGGCGAACAATAGCAACATTTATTTGAAGTATCACTCAATTACTTATTTCTTTATAGTATAACACTTCCATCTCAAGAACACAAGTTCGTTTTTGCTATTACAACTCAAACTACCCCCATTAAAACACTCTATATTTTAAGCAATGCCGTTATTTCACAATTTTTCTCATTGTAATTAACAAGTAAACTACAATTTCTCTACCATTCTCTCTTCTTGTACAGATATGCTAGCCGCATTGTCAAGAAAGGTATACAAGGAATTACATTCAATCTAACTTCTGATGGGAAAGAATAGTCTATCCTATAACTCTATCTTCCACTTTGTTTGAAACAGGCTTTTTCAAATAAAACAATAAGACATAAAGAAAGCTCGGAAACCTTTATAAAATAGGCATCCAAGCTTTTCCAACCAATATTAAAATCAATCGTCTATTTACAAAAACATTTTCATAAGTTTATCCTTCAAGTCATCGTCAGCCCATGAAACCTCGACTGCGTTCTTCATCATTTTAATTATATCTCCATCTGTAATATGGCAATTTTCCTTTATAAATTCAAATTCCTTGTCAAGTGTTGTGTTACTTACGGTCCTATTGTCCGTATTTACGGTAACCATTATTCCGTTATCCAAAAACAATCTCATAGGATACTTTGAAACATCCTCCACAGCCTTTGTCTGTAAATTACTTACAGGACACATTTCCACGCCTATTTTCTTTTGGGTGCAAAGCCTCATAACGTCGTCATGTCCTGCCATCGCTATGCCGTGTCCGATACGTGACGCACCGCAGTTTACTGCATCTTCAATATTTTTTGAACTGCCACATTCGCCGGCATGAATTGTAAATGGCATCCCCCATTTTTTCACATGCTGAAACAGCTCCACGAATTCGGTCATTGGGTATGCCGCCTCGTTTCCTGCAAGGTCAGCCCCACAGACACCATTTCCTAAAAATTTACGTGCCACCTTGAGCATAGCGTAATTTTCATCATAGCTGTGATGTCTCATCGCACATACAATAACACCATAATCTACCTTGTACTTTTGCCGCCCTGCCTCAAGTCCGTCTATTACCGCCTGTATTACTTTTTCTGTTGTCATATCGGAATTTACAGATAAAAGCGGAGCAAACCGCACCTCGACGTAATCCATTTTTTCCTCGTGCATCGTTCTCATGAAATCACTGCCAGCCAGCTTTAACCCTTCTTCATTTGTAAGTGCACTGAGAGGCAAATCAAACTTTTCAAGATACTGCGCCAAATCCCGACAATCGTCCGAAACACTAAGTTCTTCTTTATCTACTGTTCTTCCCAACAGTTCTTCCATACAAGCCTTCGATATAGAGCCATCCAGATGACAATGCAATTCAACTCTTGGCATTTTAATTATATTCATTTAAAATCACCCCTTTGAACATCAGCCCATACTTTCCCCCGCAAAGCTTCTTGGTAAAAGCTCCTCCAATGTCATGGAAATCGTGCCTCCCTGTCCATCTTCAAGCACAATCTTAAAATCCTCCGGCTGGGAAAATTCCCTCATGACCTGACGACAGATTCCACAAGGTGCACATGTATCCGCAGTGTCCGTTCCGTCAGGCGCTCCCACAATGGCTATCGCAGCAAAGGATTTTTCACCTTCTGACACTGCCTTAAAGAACGCTGTTCTCTCCGCACAATTTGTGGCTCCAAAGGATGCATTTTCCACATTACAGCCCTTGTAAATCTTTCCTGTATGTGTTAACAGTGCCGCTCCGACTTTGAAATGAGAGTAGGGAGCATATGCATGTTCTCTTGCTTCTTTTGCAAGTCGTACAAGCTCCTTTTCATCCATATCCATAGAAAACCTCCTACCATAAAATATAACCCTTCAAATCTAAATACTTAATTGTTCCATCCGTCTCGTTGTAACTAAACGAGATATAGGATACCACACATTTTTTTCCACCATCCATCTGAATTTCATATGGCAATGTACCATCATTGTAATCACTATTACTTCCACGTCTTATAACAAGCTGGACAAGCTCCCAGACATCCACCTCCCAGACTTCCTCTCCATTCTGAAGGTCCTGAATATTGATACTCACAGGCATTGTATTGTCAATATTATATTCCTCATGGCTAGGCAAACTTTTCGTAAACGAATACATATAGCTGTAGCCAGAAACAGAAATTGCATCTTTTGTTGTGCTTTTATAATAATTCCACTTTTCAGATACATCCGCAGTTTTAAAATATGTTGATAATTTCTTTCTCTCGTCTGTCGTATACGTTTCTCTTAAATATTCATCGCCGTAAATGTTCCACATTATAACCCGATATGTGCTACTTGCACTCCGCAGGTCATCCTTAGCCAAATTTAATTCATCTACGGAATATCCATTCATAATAGCCTCAAACCGCTTTTTCTGCGACAGAAATTCCACCTTTTCCGCACTGAAAAACGGCAGCATAACACACAACACATAAACTGCAATACCGACATAAAGCAGATTCTCATAGCCTTCCGCATATCCGTTTTTTTCTTTTTTGAGCATTTTACGCACCAGTCCGTAAAGCGGTTCCCATGCCACATAGATTATCTGGCAAATAATAAATACAACAGCAAAATAACGCTCAACGGTAATTCCATATTCATTAATGCGGATACCGATACAATAGCATTCAAGCAGTATAAAAGGTGCATATATATATTTTGCATATTTTATTACATTTCGGTATAATGCCTTTCCCTTTGAATCTTTATATTCATCAGGCACAAACGGATATGCCATTGTCCAAATAACCACTCCGCAACAAAACAGCCCTGCACAAATGCCAAACACTTCATTTTTCGGCATATATCCCGTAACAACAATCTTCAGTACATACATGTAAATGATAATCATTGCGGCGTTTACCATTGGCATAAGTACCCAAAGCAAAAGACTTCTTATAAATTTGGATTCTGTTTCCGTTTTATCAGTAAGACAAATAAGTGTATATGGCACATAAACAGCTCCAACGAGGAATAATTCAACGTACTCTATAAAATCCCATTCTTTTATATCAAGAATTAATATATCGAATATTGTGACCAGAAGAACAAATCCCACATTTAACAAAAACAGGACGGTTCCCACCTTGATTGCACCCACAAGCAGATTGACAGCATATTTTGCAAATGACATACCGCTGCTTTTTATCAGCTTATGAAACCCAAGAACCGTACATAAAATAATGTACAGCCAAACGGTCTTTAAAAGCATATCCTGACCCATTTTCGAAAATATATCATCTGCGTTCCATGAGAGAACATCCAAAACAACACTGATAATTCCGAGCAAAATATATGGCAGGACAAGCTTTTTTCTGTTACTGCCATCCTCCGTAAATACACTCTCCACAAAAAAGCTTCCGACTGCAAACAATACAAGGAACCCCAATATATAATCAACCATGTCCCTTACACTGCCGTTGCCCCAAAGTGATCCCATCCCGCTGCTCTTCGTATAATAACCAGTTGCATCAAGAAATATCTCAAAAATGCATGCCGCATTTACACAGATAAGTGTTATGAGATATCTCTTTATAATTCCCTTTATAGATTCCTTCTGTCTATCAATGGCAATTCCCAGCTTACCCATTAAATCCCTCCTTAAAACTTATAATTGTATAGTTACCTTTTTCACATCTTCCATTGTTTCTATTTCTCCAGTATTTGTTGTAATCCAAAAATAATATTTTTTCCCATCTTTTTCGTCTATTTGAATTACATCATCCACCTTCCTCGCATTAATAGTCATTGAGAAAATTTTCTCATCAGTAGATACACCCCACGCTGGTACTCCTACCTCTTTGCTTTCAAATCCACGCCACATGGTATTTGCTATATCTTTTCTGATTGTTTCTTCTGCAGTATATCTATCACTGCTTCCCACGCCATAATACATTAAAAGCTTACTGCCATAACTATAATACAAATCATTCTGTCTAAAAAATTCAAATTCAATAATGTTTTCCGATTCTTTAAAATAAATAAATATTTTTTCTCCTGTCTGTACACGATAAATTTCTTCCAATTCATTTTGATTCGTTGTTTTCTTTCTATTTTCTATTGCATCTGCCACAGCACTATCTATATCCTCATATCCTTTATCGCCAATATTCTTTGAATAAGAAAACGAAAATCCATTATTTCCTTCAAAAGCACTCTGTATTTCATTTATTGCCATAAGCTCCTTTGCAAAACTTCCAAGCAATCCTACAAAAATCACTATGGTCAAAACATCCAACAGTATAATTCGCGAAGCTGCACATTTAGAACTTCTCAGTAATATTACTGCAATTATAGCTATTAAAACAAATAAAATTATAAAAATTACAAGTCTGATTTTCATACTGTCTACATATTCTACTATCATATATCCTGAAAATAATAACAGTAATATCGAAAATAAGCTAACTCTTATAAATTTAATACTGTTTTTCATTTTGTTCTCCCATTAATTATACAAGCTCACACATGAATAGTCAAATAAGAATATCAGCCGTATCATCACCGAAACCA
>CAMWGV010000028.1 GCA_947173945.1 uncultured Lachnospiraceae bacterium | reverse complement strand
GTTAGTTAAATAAAACTAATTTCTTTATCAGTATATTAGTTTAGTTTAACTAACTTGTCAAGTAGGAATTTGAAAAAATTTGAATTTCCTATTTACATATGCTAAAATGAACATTAATAATTTTAAATTGAATGGAAACGATTTTAAATGTAGCACTTAAAAAATAAATGAAACGTATTGAGGTAAAAATATGAAAATACAAGAATCAGCAGAAGATTATCTTGAAGCAATTTTACACATCAGTCAGACAAAAGATTATGTCCGTGCCATAGACGTAGTACATCATCTTGGCATTTCCAAGCCAAGCGTAAGTGTTTATCTGAAAAACTTAAAGGCAAACGGATATATCAATATAAGTGAAAACGGGCATTTGTCACTAACTGAAACAGGTGCAGAAATCGCCAACAAAATTTACGAACGTCACAACACGATTGCAGAATTTTTTATTTCGATTGGTGTTGAGCACGACACTGCATACAGAGACGCATGCAGAGTCGAGCATGATTTAAGCGATGAGTGTTTTGCTGCTCTTAAAAAGCATTTTTTTGAGAGTAACCCAAAATAATTTCTTCTATCATCCAAGTGCCACATCCAAAATCATCATAATGACAAAACCAACAGCAAAGCCTATAGTTCCTATGTTTGAATGTTCACCCTCAGCGGACTCAGGTATAAGCTCCTCCACCACCACATATATCATTGCACCGGCTGCAAACGCAAGCAGATACGGCATTACATTTAGAAAATAGTGGGAGAGCCATAGAGTAATCATAGCACCTATAGGCTCAACTATTCCTGAAAGCACACCATAAAGAAGTGCTTTTCTTTTTCCGGCACCGGATGCACAAAGGGGCATTGATACTATAGCCCCCTCAGGGAAATTTTGAACTGCAATTCCTATTGTAAGGGCCATAGCCCCCATAAAAGTAATATTGCTATCCTGTGTAGCCACACCTGCAAAGGTAATTCCTACTGCCATACCCTCCGGTATATTGTGAAGCGTAACAGCAAAAATAAGCATTGCAGATTTTGAAAGGGATGTTTTCGGTCCCTCTGACCTATCTGCATTCACATGTAAGTGTGGTATAACCATATCAAGAAGTAAAATAAACAGCACTCCAAGCATAAAACCTACAGCGGCAGGTATAAATGCCAGCTTTTTCATTCCATTTTCCTCTGACATTTCTATTGCCGGTATGAGGAGTGACCAAACTGAGGCAGCAATCATAATTCCGCCTGCAAAGCCCGACAGAGCCTTTTGCACTTTCTCGTTCAATTTATTCTTCATAAACAGAACTGTACAGGAACCTAAGGCTGTACCGAGAAACGGAATCCAAAGTGCAAGCATCGTATCTCTCATAATTCTCCTCCCTACAGATAATGTATTCAACATGGAACATTTTGTTCCATATGACCATTATCTTGAACCGTACAGCTTACCTGTATAATATTCGTTTGCCTGAATCATTCGTGCCTTCATGTCCTTTTTATTTTTATACATATACGAATCCGCAAGATGCCATATTTCTGACATTGTTTGTGCTCTGCTGGATTCATTATATGTAGCAAATCCTGATGCAATACTAATTCTGAATTTCTTGTCCGGATTCGCATTATGCTCTGCAATGGCAGATTCAAACAGCTTCATGCCCTCTTTATACTGTGCCATAGGCATATCTCCTGTTATGATGACAACAAACTCGTCTCCACCGATTCTAAAGCAGGCTCCGCCAAAATTGGAAAATGACTCATTTATTATGTTTGCACTCTTTACGATAAGCTCATCACCAACTTTATGCCCCATCTTGTCATTTATATATTTCAGATCATTTACATCAAACATAATAAATAATATTTCGTTAACGTAATTTTTATTTTCCTCCAGTTCTGCAATCCTCTCTTTAAACAGAGTTCTGTTACCCACTCCCGTAAGACCGTCCTTATATGCAAGCTGGCTTATCATCTCTGAACGTGCTCCAAGCTTTACAACATTTATAGTCTTCTCCAAACTGGAAGCACCAAAACATATCATAAATATAATCAGTCCGATTCTGACACATAGTGCATTATCATCGGATGCGTTCATGTAATATCTTACAGTATCCAGACCCGCAGATACCAAAATAGAAACAAGTCCAATAAATCTGAAAACTTTAAATATTTTATTGGATTCCTTTTTTTCGCCTGCCCTGCTTCTCTTTATGATTGATGCAATCATTGAAATTGCGGATATGACAAGTATTACATGTGTTGCAATCAAAGTCTCATGAAAATCGTAAATCCGCAGCATGTGAAGTCCAAAGCATACTATAAATTCAATGAATGAAAGCCCACATAGTATTCCCTTGACATGCTTAAACCCGAGACCAAATGCCTTGTCAAAATAAAGCACCATAGGAATATTAATAAGCATAAGCGTACAGCATGACATAGTCTGTATCAGGCGGCTGTCTCCAAAAAATAACTGGAACAAACCTGTTTCGAGCAGACACCATATGGCTATGCTCATAGAACAAAATCCCAGATACATAAGCTCATGATTTTTTTCTTTGCGGATATTGAGCGGAATATCAGCAACCATAAGCAGAATTCCTATAAAAAGAAGGAACATACTTGTAATCACTGCAACAAGTCTTGACTCAATAAAGGAAAGGGCAGCTCCACCTTCGCTTTCTATGTATACATCATCAATCCGACTTTTTGCATTTTCATAAACAGTTGTAATCTTTATCTGGACCGTTTTTCCGGCATCATCACTGTTAAGCGGTACATAGTTATGTCTGTTACCGGAGGACTTATTGTACCCACTATTTTCTGCAATCTCCGGCTCATACCTGAGCTTCCCGTCCACATAAACCTTATAATAAATATTTTTTGTCCGGAAGCACAGCGATTTACCCTCTGAAAGATTTTCAGGCAGAACATTATATATACTGAACTGTGTTCCTAATTGGACACCACTGTTTTCGTTCAAATGAGCCAGGTCTGCCTCTTCTCCATTTTCAAGTGTCCATCCGGTGTCAAACGCCACCACTTCATCAGACATTTCATCCGCAGGTGACATTCCATCATATTTAACTGCTATATTAACAACAAAAATAATAAGTGTAATTGCCATAAATGCATACATCAAATTATATAGTTTACTTCTCTTATCCATTCATCTATTTCCTTCGATATCAGTATATTTGATTGAGTTGTCCAGAAGCTGGCACAAAATTTCTTTTATTCTAATAAAAAACTTTAATTAATTATAAAAACTTTACTATTGAAAAGCAAGGGTTTTTTGTTATACTATACAAGAGTAAATACACCAAAGGAGGTGTTATTGTGGAAATAATGAAATTCAAACCAGATGAAGTTATTGCCGAAAAAAATGACAAAGTGGTTTATTGGTATCTGATACAGGAAGGTACCGTAATACAAAAACTCGGTTCTTCATCTATTAAATTAGAAAAAAATGCAATTATCGGAATTCTTGAAAAGGACATGTTTTTATGCGATTACATAGCCGGTGAGGATACTGTACTGGCTGCTTTCGTTTGCAGAAATGACACGGATTTAAAGAATTTACTTACCCGACAGGAAAAAATCCGAAATGTATTTTTGAGAACTGCAATCTGGCAAAGACATCAGATGCTTAAGCTATACTCGGATTTAGATAATAAAACCCGTCAGTTTCATATGTTTGTAGAATCTCTTTATAATGATTATAAAACATTATGTGCTAAATTCAAAATTGAAATGAATCCATTTCCGAGAATAACTCTGTTTAATTCCCTTGAAATGAGACATAAGGCGGAAGTATGGGAAATTAACAACAGCACAAGTATTGCAACAAAATATATGCAGGACTATCTACAGCTTATGGGAAAGGATGACAGTATGACTGTTGGCGTTATCATGGAGACTGCTGCCCAGATGCGCAGATTTGCCCTTGGTATCGGTGAAATGGATACATACCTGTCCTATAACAAGGATATTTTAATAAGCGACACCAGAAATGACCTGTTTGCTCTTTTCTTTGATTTGTCAATTAAGACACATGCAAAAAAATATGACATCGAGCCGATAACGAAGGATCTTGACCTGATTGCAAACGTCGCAGTCAAGTTGGGTATTTACAATAATAACATACTTACCAGACGCATAAATGAAGCTAAAAATTATAACTATGCTGCGACCCAGTCTGATAGCGAGGCAATATCTGACAATACAAGGAAAGAAATTGACATTATGACCGAAGACTGCCTTGCTCATATTTTATCCTATGCGGGCTTAAATGATGTTGATATGGATAAGACAATAGAGCTTATTGAATCTTATCTCAAGCTCCCTGACAAATATTCCACTGACAAGGAGGTTCATGCGTTAAGGCGCAACCTGACTACAACATTCTACGACATATACCATAAGGTATTTATGCGGGGTGTGAAAGACGAAGCATCACTGACTCCTGTTTTGCAGATGTTTTTAAATTTCGGTTTCATGGACGTTGCCTTTGTAGGTGAAGAAAATGCCCTGAAGCTTTATGAGCTGTCGGCTCATCTTGATATATGCCACTCCACTCATATATATACGATTTATGAATGGCTAAAATGTATTTATAAAGGCGAAAAAAATACATCAAAAAATGAGTTTGACATGGATTACATTTCTGACATAACTGAAATGTTAAAACGGCATAAAATTACAAAGGAAGAGTTTGAAGAGTACAAGGATGACAGGGAGCGCATGGTCGATTTTGAAATCAAGAACATGTTCAGCTCTGTGGGCAAACAGACATATGGTCGTGTAACAACATTTTGTCCTATCCTCTGTGAGAATGATTTGATGAATGCCGTTGATAAAATGCTTGTTACTGCCGACAAGCTTGAGGAGTCGCTGAATGCAATACGTAAAGTCGATTATTCCGTATTTTACAGAGAAGTAATGTTTTCGGACCCTGATAAGGGTATCCAATGTGAGAAGATAATGAAGGAAGTACTTCCTGATATTATTTTAATGCCGAATACAGGAATCCGAAGCACGATGTGGCAGGAAACCTCAGGAATCAAAAGTGACACTCCGGGAAGATTTATGTTCCCGATTTTCACTATGGCTGATGTAAACGATTTGATGCTGCAAGTTATGGGTGCCTTCCGATGGGAGATGTGCCGCAAGCTTCAAGGTGTACACTGGAACGATATAAGAGACAAATCCTTAACAGCAGAATATTGCTCCTATATTCAGTTTTACCGTAAAAACAACGAGCTCTCCTCTGATGCAAAGGAAAAAATCAAGAGTGCACTCGCAAAAGCAAAAAATAATTATAAAGAAGTATTTATCGGCGATTACATTAACTGGATAAACTACGAGTCAAAAGGAAGCTTCCGTCTGAACAAAATATCAAGAGACATTCTTGTGCGGTATTGTCCTTTTGAAAAGGCAGTCAGGAACGAACTTAAGGAAAATCCTATCTATCAGGCTTCCATATCAAAGTTTGAAATCCAGACGGCAAAGACTCTGCGTCGGTATCAGGCAGTGTACGATAAATATGTAAAAGCAGGCGGAGAATCAACTCAGGATTTGAAGGACAACATATTATTCTACCAGATGTAGATGGAACGAATTTGCTATCCCGCTAAGCAGGCATACACTATTATAACGAAAACATGCTTTCGCTCGTCTCAGACGTAACGGTACTAAGAGTTGCCAATTTAGAACGCCTATACAGGTGACAAAAACCGTTTGAAGACGTCGGCACTTAAATTGCCGGTCTAAGATATCCTTAATATAGGATGGTCTTAAACCGGCAATTTTTAGTACCGTTACGTCTGAGACGAGCGAAAGCGTGTTTTTTGTCACCTGTATAGGCATTCTAAATTGGCAACTCAAGTGCCGACGTCTTCAAACGGTTTTCGTTATAATAGTGTATGCCTCTGCTTAGTACGACAGCAAATTCATTTTATTCCAACACGTAGAATGAATAGGTTGCCTCTGCTACATGCACCCCTGCTGTTGTCATAACATCTACATGATATACGGCAACTTTATTTCCATGTCTTACTACTTTTCCCTCAGCAATAAGCTTTCCTTCATTGGAAGCTGCTTTAAGAAAGTTCATATGACTGTCAAGCGTGACAACCTTTTGACTTTTTGTAAGTGCTGCACTTCCTCCTATGGTATCTGCAAAAGCATATATGCATCCTCCATGCACGGTTCCATAAGGATTGCACGTCTTTTCATTTAAGGGCATTTCACCCCTGCAATACCCATCGTCAAGCTCTGTTATCTCCATTCCGAGTGTAGGTATAAGTCCTGATTTTTTTGCACTCTCTTTTATTTCATCGTAGTTCATATAAAGCTTCCCTTCACTCTGTTGGTCTTGACCTAAGGAATCCTCCCGGCTTCGCCGGGTCCCTCCTTAGGTCATATCATATCTTCGGTATTCCCTCAAATCCAGGTTTTAAATCCTCATCGGTAGGAATATAATCTGACATTTGTCCATCATGGAATTTCTCATATGCAACCATGTCAAAATATCCTGTTCCTGTAAGTCCGAATAAAATCGTTTTTTCCTCACCTGTTTCTTTACACTTTAATGCCTCGTCAATGGTTGCTCTTATTGCATGGCTGCTTTCCGGTGCAGGAAGAATTCCCTCTGTTCTCGCAAACATTTCTGCTGCCTCAAACACAGATGTCTGCTCAACTGCAACAGCCTCCATATATCCATCATGGTAAAGCTGTGAAAGTATAGAGCTCATTCCATGATATCTGAGTCCGCCTGCATGGTTTGCCGATGGTATAAATCCACTTCCAAGTGTGTACATTTTTGCAAGAGGACATACCATTCCTGTATCACAAAAATCGTAAGCAAATTTTCCTCTTGTAAATGATGGGCATGATGCCGGCTCCACTGCTATAAACCTGTAGTCTGCCTCTCCTCTCAGCTTCTCGCCCATAAACGGTGATATAAGTCCTCCTAAATTGGAACCTCCACCTGCACATCCTATTATAATATCTGGCTTTACATTATATTTATCAAGGGCAGTCTTTGCTTCAAGTCCTATCACTGATTGGTGAAGAAGCACCTGATTTAACACACTGCCGAGAACATATCTGTATCCCTCGGTTGTTGTTGCAACCTCTACAGCTTCAGAAATGGCACAGCCAAGACTTCCTGTTGTACCCGGATGCTGCTCCAGTATTTTACGTCCAACCTGCGTTTCCATGGATGGTGATGGTGTAACACTCGCACCATATGTTCTCATAACCTCACGTCTGAACGGCTTCTGTTCATATGACACCTTAACCATATAAACCTTACATTCCAAATCAAAATATGCACATGCCATAGAAAGTGCAGTACCCCACTGACCTGCTCCTGTTTCAGTTGTAACACCCTTAAGCCCCTGCTTTTTTGCATAGTATGCCTGCGCAATTGCAGAGTTAAGCTTATGACTTCCACTTGTGTTGTTTCCCTCAAACTTATAATAAATTTTAGCCGGAGTACCAAGTGCCTTTTCAAGATGATATGCCCTCATGGTAGGTGATGGACGATATGTCTTGTAATATGCCTGTATTTCCTCCGGAATATCGATATATGCATCTGTGTTATTGAATTCCTGTGCAATAAGCTCATCACAGAATACAGGTGAAAGTTCCTCTGGCTTAAGCGGTTGATGTGTAGCCGGATTAAGCAATGGTGCCGGCTTATTTTTCATATCAGCGCGCACGTTATACCACTGCTTCGGAATCTCACTCTCCTCAAGATAAATTTTATATGGTATTGTTTTATCACTCATTTTTCGACTTCCTCCTAAATAAAATCCATGTCAATTATCGCTTAATGAACAATATGTGTCAAGAATAAAACACATTTTTTATCAAATCAGATTTATCATAATCCGCAGTATTCCATAACCTCATACAGACTCGGCAATATGACCTCTGCAAGTTCACGCATCTCCTCCGTCGCCGGTGCCAGATCAGGAACCATAATTGTCCGTATCCCTGCACTGCTTGCAGAACGCACCCCATTATATGAATCCTCGATAGCAAATGCATCCTTAGGAACAACGGCAAGCTTCTCACATGCCATCAAAAATATATCAGGTTCCGGTTTACTTTTCTCCACCATGTTTCCACACACTATGGCATCAAAATAGTCATAAAGTCCTGCCGCCTTAAGCTCATCTACTACGATAGCTTCTCTTGTTGACGTGGCAAGTGCAATTTTCTTCCCATGCCCTTTCAGGCTGTCAAGTATCTCTCTTACCCCCTGTTTTACAGGAATTTTCCCGTTTCCGTATCTTGTATGAAATAAATCTGACATTTCCGTTTTATATTCTTCATATGGGAAATCTTCTCCATATTTACTGAAAAAATACACCTTCGTTGCCTCTCTGTTCAATCCGAGACAGGCACTGCACGCTTCCTCAATTTCTTCTATATTGTGTTTTGCCGCTATTTCCTGCCAGCACTCTACAACCTTTTTTTCCGAGTCAAATATAACTCCATCCATGTCAAAAACTACTGCGTCAAATTTCATTTCCGTACCTCCTGCATATTAAATCCCAGCCAATAAATTTTCTATCTATATTGCCATGTCAGTCCATCCCACAACCTGACATACAACTCAAATACGCATAGTTCTCAAATACGTCTTCGTCTCAGCAGATATCCGATTGCTTTCCACAGCCTTTTGAATTGCTTTGTTATGAATCCATGTCGATAAACGTTTTTCCTCCAACACCTTCACTGTATCCGGATACTGCTTAGCCAGTGCCGTTGCCATATACCATGCAATCATCATGTTTACATAATACTCTTCCGATTTGACGGATATAACAAGCTCAAGATATTCAGGTTTAAATTTTTCGTCAAGATAATACCGCATGAGACAGCCGATTGCATATCTTACAACATAAGTCTCATCAGAGCCAAGCCACTCCTGAATCTTATCCAGAAGCTCATCCGTATGCTTACCAAGTATTTTAGGTGACATTATATCACATGTCGCCCAATTATCTACATATGGTAAAAACTCATCAAGTGCATGAATACATGTTTTGTAATCTTTTATCTGTTCTATGAAAACAGCATGAATATTATTTTCTTCATAATATTTGTGTGGCAGCTTTTCCATAAAGCATTGTATGTCATACGGTATTTCAGTTGAATTTTTATCCGATGACTTACATTCCTTCCACAGCTTTTTTCCTAGCTTTCTAAGTTCAGGCGTTCTCACACCTATTACAGCTTCTGCCTCGACAGTAGGCATAAGTCTGCAATGAAAGCGTTTGTATTCCTCATCCTGCAATTCAAGCAGACTGTCCTGTATGTATTTTGTTATGTCTTTCATATACTTTCCTTACTCCTTACTTTTCCTGTATTCCGCTTCCTGTTTCTCCCAGTACAACCTGTCCTCATCTGTTATTTTCCTTATCACCCTACACGGATTGCCTGCCGCAATGACGTGTGATGGTATATCTTTTGTTACAATGGAGCCACTTCCTATTACAACATCGTCACCCACAATGACACCCGGATTAAAGATTGTATTTCCCCCTACCCAGACATCGTTTCCGATTGTGACAGGCTTGCCATATTCCAGATTTTTATTTCGCACACCCGCATCAATCGGATGACCTGCACAATATATATTTACCCTCGGTCCGAAAAATACATTGTCACCGATTGTTACATTGCATTGATCAAGTATTATAAGACCTGTATTTGCATAAAAGTTATCCCCGACAGATATGTTGCATCCATAGTCAAAATATACCTCCGGCTCTATATATGCCTTTTGGCCTACATGTGCAAACAGCTCCCGTATATATTTCATTCTGTCATCGCCCTGCTCATATCTTGTTTTATTAAACTTTGCCATAATTTCACGGCATCTTTTATTTAAACGGCCTAATTCCTCATCACAACAATAGAGCTTTGCATTTATCATTCTTTCTCTCTCTGTCATCATTTCCTCCTCACCCTGTGTCCCTTGGAATTATTCTTCTTTTTACTTATTATCATAAGGTCTGATATTACTTAAAAAGTATACCATATTTTTAAATTAACAGGAATCTCTATTTTCCTTCGTCGAACAAAAGGCAAAAAAAGGTTAAAAAATTACAATTATTCTCTTTCACTTTTTATGTTTATGTTATACAATAGGGTGATGAATAAATACCAGGAGGACAAAAATGGCAAAGCGAACAGACATTAATAAAATTCTTATTATTGGTTCAGGTCCTATTATTATAGGTCAGGCTTGTGAGTTTGATTATTCAGGCACTCAGGCTTGTAAAGCTCTTCATAAATTAGGTTATGAAATAGTGTTGGTAAACTCCAACCCTGCAACTATTATGACAGACCCTGAAATGGCTGATGTTACTTATATTGAGCCACTCAATGCAAAAAGATTGGAGCAGATTATTGCTAAGGAGCGTCCTGATGCGGTACTTCCTAATCTCGGAGGTCAATCGGGGCTTAATCTTTGTTCTGAGCTTGCAAGCAAGGGCATACTTGAAAAATATAATGTACAGGTAATAGGCGTTCAGATAGACGCAATTGAGCGCGGCGAGGATCGTATAGAATTCAAAAAGTCCATGAATGCAATAAACATTGACATGGCAAGAAGCGACGTAGCATATAGTGTTGACGAGGCTCTTGGCATTGCTGATGAGCTCGGCTACCCTGTTGTTCTTCGTCCTGCCTACACGATGGGTGGTACAGGTGGTGGACTTGTTTACAACAAGGAGGAATTAAAGGTTGTATGCGCCAGAGGACTTCAGGCAAGCCCTGTGGGACAGGTTCTTGTAGAGGAATCCGTTCTCGGATGGGAGGAGCTGGAGCTGGAAGTTGTGCGTGATGCAGAGGGCAACATGATTACCGTATGCTTCATTGAAAACATTGACCCAATCGGTGTCCATACAGGTGACTCATTCTGCTCTGCTCCTATGCTTACCATATCTGAGGATGTTCAAAAGGAACTTCAGGAACAGGCATACAGAATCGTTGACTCCGTACAGGTAGTGGGTGGAACAAACGTACAGTTTGCCCGCAATCCAAAAACAGGACGAATTATTGTTATAGAGATTAACCCAAGAACATCCCGTTCTTCTGCACTTGCCTCAAAGGCAACAGGCTTCCCTATTGCGCTTGTTTCAGCAATGCTTGCCTGTGGACTTACCCTGAAAGATATTCCATGTGGAAAATACGGTACACTTGATAAATATGTTCCTGACGGAGACTACATTGTTATCAAATTTGCCCGCTGGGCATTTGAAAAGTTCAAGGGCGTTGAGGACAAGCTGGGCACTCAGATGCGTGCTGTAGGTGAGGTTATGAGTATCGGTAAAACCTACAAGGAAGCATTCCAGAAAGCTATCAGAAGTCTTGAAACAGGACGCTATGGTCTTGGTCATGCAAAAGACTTTGATTCACTTTCAAAGGAAGAATTGCTTAAGCTTCTCATTACACCTTCCAGTGAACGTCACTTCGTCATGTATGAGGCACTCCGCAAGGGTGCTACAATTGATGAAATACATGAGCTTACAAGTGTTAAGCATTACTTTATAGAGCAGATGAAAGAGTTAGTCGATGAGGAGGAGACATTGCTTGCAGGTAAGGGCAGTCTCCCTGCTGATGACAAGCTTATTCAGGCAAAGAAGGATGGTTTCTCAGACAAGTACTTAAGCCAGATTCTTGAAATTTCAGAGGATACCATCAGAAATAAGCGCAATGAGCTTGGTATTTTGGAAACGTGGGAAGGTGTACATGTAAGCGGAACCGAGAACAGTGCCTACTACTATTCTACCTACAATGGTGCAGATAAGAATCCTGTAAATAATGACAGACCAAAGGTTATGATTTTGGGTGGTGGACCAAACCGTATCGGTCAGGGTATTGAGTTTGATTATTGCTGTGTCCATGCTGCACTTGCATTAAAGAAGCTTGGTTTTGAAACGATTATAGTAAACTGTAATCCGGAAACTGTTTCCACCGATTACGATACATCTGATAAGCTTTATTTTGAACCACTTACACTTGAGGATGTACTCAGCATATACCACAAGGAAAATCCGGTTGGTGTTATTGCACAGTTCGGCGGACAGACTCCTCTTAATCTTGCTGCTGAGCTTGAGAAAAACGGAGTCAAAATACTGGGAACCTCTCCATCCGTTATTGATTTAGCCGAGGACAGGGATTTATTCCGTGAAATGATGGACAAGCTTGAAATCCCAATGCCGGAATCAGGCATGGCAACTACCGTGGATGAGGCTCTTGCTATTGCAAAGAAAATAGGATACCCTGTTATGGTGCGTCCGTCATACGTTCTGGGAGGACGTGGAATGGAGGTCGTTTACGATGATGACAGCATGGTTGAATACATGAATGCTGCCGTAGGTGTTACCCCTGACAGACCAATCCTGATAGACCGCTTCCTTAACCATGCACTGGAATGTGAAGCAGACGCAATAAGCGACGGTTCTCATGCATTTGTTCCAGCAGTTATGGAGCATATAGAGCTTGCCGGAGTACACTCAGGCGACTCAGCATGTATCATACCATCCGTACACATTACGAAAGAAAATGTTGAAACAATTAAAGAATACACAAGAAAAATTGCAGAGGAAATGCATGTTAAGGGTCTTATGAACATGCAATATGCAATTGAAAATGGAAAAGTATATGTGCTTGAGGCAAATCCTCGTGCATCACGTACCGTACCTCTTGTATCAAAGGTATGTAACGTAAGAATGGTGCCTATTGCAACAGATATAATAACATCAGAAATCACAGGCCGCCCTTCACCTGTTCCACAGCTAAAGGAACAGACGATTCCGTACTACGGTGTAAAAGAAGCTGTATTCCCATTCAATATGTTCCCTGAGGTTGACCCGATTCTCGGACCTGAGATGCGTTCTACAGGTGAGGTTCTGGGACTTTCAACCTATTATGGAGAAGCATTTTACAAAGCACAGGAGGCAGCACAGTCTCCACTTCCGCTTGGTGGAACTGCACTTTTATCCGTAAACCGTAAGGACAAGGCTGAAATCGTTGAAATAGCAAAATACCTGAAAGATGACGGCTTTAAAATTCTTGCTACCGGAAATACCTATGAGGTGATTACTGAAGCCGGCATTGAAGCAGAGAAAATCAAGAAGCTTTATGAGGGTCGTCCAAATATACTTGATGCTATTACAAATGGACAGATTGACCTTATTATCAACTCTCCGGTTGGTAAGGACAGCGTAAACGACGATAGTTATCTCCGTAAGGCAGCCATAAAAGCAAAGGTTCCTTACATGACAACTACTGCTGCTGCAAGAGCTACAGCAAAGGGAATTCACTATGTAAATGAAAATGGTGACGGAGAAATTGCATCACTTCAGGAGCATCACAGCAGTATAAATTAACAGATAATTTACACAAATGAAATTGTTTGATTTTTTGCAAACGTCCGTTGTACAATATAGACAAATCACCGCAGGCACGCTTTCGCTACTTGTCGCTCGCAGCGGTAGAAAGTAGCTTGTCCTCAGGACTCCGTCTGCTTCGCAGACACCTCAGGACATGCCTCGCTAAGCACCGGCGGCTCCAAAGTACCTGCTTATGATATTGCCTATATTGCACAACTAAGTTTTGAAAATAAGAAGTTTTGCAATCGTTTAACAAGTGAAATAAAAAGGAGGTTGCCCTACTATGAATCGTTCCTTAGTATGGCAACCTCTTTTATAAAACATATTGTCTTATCTAATTATGTTCTTTTAATTCTACTACTACATCCACATGCACACAAATAGAAAAATAATATACCATGAAAATAGTGGCAACAAAAGAGTTAAAACATACACTCGCATATTATAATTTAATAATCCACTCTTTAATTTCTGATATCTCACAAAGTTATACTTTAGACATGCAGAGCCCCAGATTAATGTGACCACGGTAAAATATATAATATCTTCCAATGAACCGCTGAATGGTTCATCAATTAAAAGAATAATAAATGCTGTTGTCCATAACAATGTTAATCCAAATATAAAATTTATACAGCAACTAAAAAATTTAGAAAACATACCCCTGTATGATGTCTGTCAAATGAAAACATCATATTTCCTTTCTTTATGATAATTATCACAATCTAATCTGTTCAGACATTTTTAACACTTAATTTTATCTAACTTCCTATGTTTATTATAATTTAATTTAGTATGACTGTCATCCCCACTCATTGTCCTAATCAATAAGTGTATTGTACCAGTTACATTGTTTGGAATACAATTTGCAAAAATTATATAAGAATAAAGCGTCTTTGATGCTACAGTTCGTATTTTAGCAGGGTCCGTAAGGACCGTTGCCTATAGGAAATTCGAAGAAAATTAGGCGATTGCGAAGCTTAATTTTTTGCAATTGCTTAACAAATGAAATAAAAAGGAGGTTGCCCTACTATGAATCGTTCCTTAGTATGGCAACCTCTTTTATAAAACATATTGTCTTATCTAATTATGTTCTTTTAATTCTACTATTACATCCACATGCACAGACTCAGATTAATATGATTATAACTTCAGAAGCATCACATTCATCCATATGTACAGAAGTAACAGAATAATACACCATGAAAATAATGGCAACAATAGAGTTAAAACATACACTCGCATATTATAATTTAATAATCCACTCTTTAATTTCTGATATCTCACAAAGTTATACTTTAGACATGCAGAGCCCCAGATTAATGTGACCACGGTAAAATATATAATATCTTCCAATGAACCGCTGAATGGTTCATCAATTAAAAGAATAATAAATGCTGTTGTCCATAACAATGTTAATCCAAATATAAAATTTATACAGCAACTAAAAAATTTAGAAAACATAAAACATACCCCTGCAATGACTTGTCTATACTGTACAACGGATGATAATAGAAACAGAGTTTCACAATTACCTACCAGTATCTTGGATTTTTACTCGCTTAACTCCTCTGGAGTTACAAGTCTTACTCCTTTTTTCTTGAGAACGTCCTGTGCCAATGCATTGTCGCTTACCTTAAATATAATGTAGACCTCTCCCTTTTTACCTGTATTTACATCATAAAGATACTCAAGATTTATGTCCGCCTCATCAAAAATGGTAAGTATGTCATAAAGGCTTCCCGGCTCGTCCGATGTAGCTACAGCAATAACAGGAGTCAATGAAAATATATATCCCTTATCCCGAAGCACGTTTACAGCATTGTAAGTGTCATCCACCAACATACGGAGCACACCAAAATCTCTTGTGTCTGCCAATGAAATAGCATGCAGACTTATGCCTGCATCAGACATTACCTTTGCAACCCCAGCAAGATTTCCCACCTTGTTTTCAACAAAAACTGATATTTGTTTCACTTCCATACGTAACCCTCCTTATTTTCAAATAATTAGGTATTTGCGAAGTTCCTTATTTTGAAAACCTAGTTGTATAACGGCCGTCCGCAAAAACTTAAACTTCACAATTACCTGTTAATTCTGATAAAGATTTCTCTTATCAATTACTCTTACTGCCTTACCTTCACTTCTTGTAATAGACTTAGGTGCAACAAGCTTTACATCTGCATATATTCCAAGCATTGCCTTAAGAGCCCCCACAAGCTCTTTTTCATGCTTTTCTATTTCTGCAACCGAATCTGAGAACATCTCAGGTGTCATTTCAACCTGTACCTCAAGATTATCGCTGTTGTTCACCCTCGTTACAATTATCTGATAGTTGGCAGCGTAGCCCTTGTTCAGAAGAACGGTTTCTATCTGTGATGGGAATACGTTTACACCCTTAACAATAAGCATATCATCACTTCTTCCAAGAGGCTTCGTCATCTTTACATGTGTTCTTCCACAGGAGCATTTTTTGTGGCTGAGAATACATATATCCCTTGTCCTGTATCTGAGCAGTGGAAATGCTTCCTTTGTAATACTTGTAAATACAAGCTCACCCTTCTCGCCGTCAGGCAGAACCTCACCTGTCTTCGGATTGATTACCTCTGCAATAAAATGATCTTCATTTACATGCATACCTGTCTGCTCTGAACACTCAAAGGAAACTCCCGGTCCTGATATTTCTGTAAGACCATATATATCATATGCCTTTATACCAAGCTTGTCCTCAATGTCATGTCTCATTTCTTCTGTCCAGGCTTCTGCACCAAAAATACCTGCCTTAAGCTTGATTTTGTCCCTGACACCCCTCTCAATAACAGACTCTGCAAGATATGCCGCATAGGAAGGTGTACAGCAAAGAATTGTAGACTCTAAATCTGTCATAAACTGTATCTGTCTCTCCGTGTTTCCCGACGACATAGGAAGTGTGAGAGAACCTACCTTGTGCGAACCTCCGTTAAGACCCGGTCCTCCCGTAAACAGTCCATATCCATAGCATACATGTACTACATCCTCATTGGTACCGCCTGCCGCAACAATAGCTCTTGCGCAGCACTCATCCCACAAATCAATATCATGCTGGGTGTAAAACGCAACCACACGACGTCCTGTAGTTCCACTTGTTGACTGAATTCTGACGCACTCACTAAGAGGCTTCGCAAGCAACCCATACGGATACTGGTCTCTAAGGTCATCCTTCGTTGTAAAAGGTAGCTTATGTAAATCTTCAACCCCCTTTATATCCTCAGGCTTAATCCCCATTTCATCCATACGTTCGCGATACATGGCAACATTGTCGTACACATGCTTCACCTGCTTTACAAGTCTCTCATCCTGCCATGCCTTAATCTGCTCCTGAGATGCAGTTTCTATCTCAGGCTGAAAATAATTACCCATAAATTTAAACTCCTCCAATATTTTTGTCGTACCTATAGAATAACATTTCCCAAGATATTCTTCAACAATAATCAATAGCCACTTGCTATCAGATTATTGAACCCTGTAATCCGTCACTCTCTTTGTCTTCTTTTCACTTCTTGGCAGCGTTCCAATCGGTACAATAATTACCTTTGGTGTCATACCTATACGGGATTTAAATATTCCGCGTATCTCCTTAGCCATCTCCTCAAAGCTCACTCTGCCTTCACCCTCAACAGTAAGCAGCATTACATCCTTGTTTATGTCCTCATCATGGGCAATCGTGACAGTGTACTCACTTGACGCACCATCCACGTCACGCAGAATTTCTTCCACCTGACTTGGGAACATATTAACACCGCGAACCTTAAACATATCATCGCTTCTTCCCTTGATAATATCTATACGCGGATAAGAACTTCCACAGGAGCACTTTTCAGGAATTATCCTTGAAATGTCATGTGTCCTAAACCTGATAAGAGGAGCACCTTCCTTAACGAGGGTTGTAATTACAATTTCACCTTCCTCACCGTCAGGCAGAACCTCACCTGTAACAGGGTCTATTATCTCTATGTATATATAATCATCCCAATAATGTATGCCTTCCTCATTCTGACAGTTAATGCCTATGCCCGGTCCGTAAATTTCAGTCAGTCCGTAAACATCGTAAAGCTCAATTCCAAGTCCGTCCCTTATACGCTTACGCATTTTATCGCCCCAGCGCTCTGAACCGATAATACCCTTTGTAAGACGTATTTTATCCTTCAGTCCACGCTTTTCAATTTCCTCGGCAAGCAGCAGTGCATAGGATGATGTGGCAGTAATAACTGTGGTTTCTAAATCTATCATCATCTTAATCTGCTTTTCCGTGTTTCCCGGTCCCATAGGAATACACATAGCTCCCAGCTTCTCACATCCATTTTGAAATCCGATTCCTGCTGTCCAAAGACCATATCCCGGTGTAACCTGAATTCTGTCCTTGTTTGTTATCCCTGCCATCTCGTAGCATCTGGAAAACATAATTGCCCAATCATCTACATCCTTTGCGGTATAAGGTATAATAACAGGCATACCTGTAGTTCCTGATGATGAATGAATTCTTACAATATCCTCCTCAGGTGCCACCATAATTCCAAGCGGATAAGCATTTCTCAAATCATCCTTGCTGGAAAACGGAAGCTTTTTAAAATCCTCATTGCTTGCTATCTGGGTTATCCCCATATCCCGATATTTCTTACCATAATAGCTATCCCCTGCTGTCATTCTTTTTATCTGAGAGTCCACCTGGGCAAGCTGTGTCTTATTTAGTTCCATAATTACCTCCTATATCAATTCCTTTTAAAAATGCCTGTCTGTTGGCTTCCTTAAACCTCTCAGGCACTGTTCTTTCTATCTCCAGGATAATCTTATCCTTATCCAGTCCCGTACTGCCCGAACCGACTGCAACACCTAATATGGCCACATTAAAAAACTTACTGCTTCCAAATGGTTTACATAATTCTTCAGCATCAACTACTATCAAATTTTTGCATTTGGATTTCAGATAATCAATCATTACCTCACCGTCATAGTCTGAGTCTGTAACAGGCTTTACCGGAATTCTGTTGACAATTACCACACCGTCTTCCCTCATATAAGAAAGATTTCTGACTGCCTCGGCAGGCTCAAATGCAAGCATAACAGAGGCTTCCCCTTTTGGTATGAGTGGGGCACCTGACTCACCTATTCTTACATGGCTCGTTACAGAACCGCCTCTTTGTGCCATTCCTATCGTTTCCGCAGAATGAACGGTCTCACCCATCGCCATGGCTGCTGCCGCTATAAGCTTTGATGCAAGAACTGTCCCTTGTCCTCCCACGCCGCATAATAACATATCTTTATTCACTGACGTCACCTCCAATAGCATCCACTGGACAGACTGTTGCACAAAGTCCACAGCCTGTACAAAGCCCCTCATCGATAACCACTTTTTCATCTATAATGCTAATTGCTGGACATCCGATTTCCCTAATACATTTTTTACAGAAAATGCATCGCTCCGAAATGTGCATCTTCTTAAATTTTTTCTCCAGTGCAATACATGGTGCTTTGAATATAATTACTTTTACACCCTTCATGTCAGCCATGTCCCTGACTGTTTTTATTGACGTTTCCAACTCAAACGGATTAACGGTCTCTATGGCAGCTACGCCCATTGCCGAAAGTATTTTTTCTATATTAAGCTTTTCAACCATATCTCCCATCATATTTCTGCCTGTTCCGGGATGCGGCTGGTGCCCTGTCATAGCAGTTGTGGAATTATCTAAAACGCAGAGTATCATATCCGCCTCATTATATATTGCGTTGGCAACTCCGGTCATTCCCGACGCAAAAAATGTAGAATCACCTACAAATGCAAAGCTCACCGCATCGGCATCTGTCCAATGAAGTCCCTGTGCCATGGTAATGCCTGCACCCATACAAAGACATGTATCCACCATATCAAGAGGCATCGCATTTCCCAATGTATAGCATCCGATATCTCCGCAAAAATACGCTTTTCTTCCCTCCATAGCCTTTTTAACTGCATAAAAGCTGGCTCTGTGAGGACAACCTGCACATAGAACGGGAGGTCGCATTGGAAGCTTCGGTGCGTCCGTAACATCTATACCCTTTTTTGTGTCAGCTTCCCCCATAAAGTTATGTATAACCTGTCCTGCCGTGTCAGCGCTGTATTCCCCTGATAAAATACCGTCACCGGTTCTTTTACCACATATTTCAACATTAAGACCGTGTATGCCGACAAGCTTTTGAAGCTCCTCCTCTATAACAGGACTTAATTCTTCTATACAAAGCACTCGTTCTACGCCCGAAAGACATTCAAGCGCAAAATCCTCAGGAAACGGAAACGGTGTTCCGATTTTACAAAGCTTAATATCATCTTGGTTCTTAATTACATCTTTCACGTATGCATAGCTTATCCCACCTGTAAATATTGCTGTTTTGCCACTTCCTTCACAGGTGTTTGCCCTATAGGTTGAAAAGTCTTTTCCTATTGTTGGATTTCTCTTCTCAATCATAGCATGATTCAGATACGATAAACGGGGAAATATAACCCACTTCTTTGAATCCTTGATAAAACCCTCATAAGGTCTTGTTGCGATTTTCTCAGGCACATTGATTGATGCATACCCATGACATATCCTTGTTGTCGGTCGAAACAGTACAGGAGTTCCATACTTTTCTGAGTAGTCAAATGCCTCCTGTATCATAATATAAGCATCCTCAGGTGAAACAGGGTCAAATACAGGTATTCTTGCATAACCTGCAAATCTTCTTGTATCCTGCTCCGTCTGGGATGAAATAGGACCCGGATCGTCAGCAACAACTATAACCATGCCTCCCTTAACACCTATATATGCAAGGGACATAAGAGGGTCTGATGCAACATTAAGTCCGACCTGCTTCATCGTAACCATCGTTCTCATTCCTGCATATGCTGCCCCTGCTGCCACCTCCAAAGCTGCTTTCTCATTTACAGACCACTCTAAATGTATGCTTCCGTCATTATACCTTTCAATCGTTTCAATTATCTCTGAAGACGGTGTCCCCGGATACCCCGACACAAGTCCTGCTCCTGCTGCAATGGCACCAAACGCAATCGCACCATTTCCCATTACATATTCTTTTCTCATTGTTACTCCTTTTGTGAGCTTATTTTTATCTTAAAAATCCATTTACAATCTGTTCTTCCGCCTCTGCCTCAGTAAGTCCCAGTGTCATAAGCTTCATGAGCTGTTCTCCTGCTATCTTTCCGATTGCCGCCTCGTGGATAAGACCTGCGTCCGTACATGATGCTGAAAGCTGCGGACTTGCCAGAACATTTGCGTTGTCCATGATAATGGAATCACATTCACTGTGTCCGGCACAGGCAGCATTGCCATTTAAAACACTGATAAAGTGCTGTTTGCTGTTTCCCTTTGCAACAGTCCTGCTTACAATATTACAACTGCTTCCCTCTCCGTTTAAGTCGGCAGAAAAATCTGATACCGCACTTTGTTCTCCATCCGTCAAAACCTTTTCATGTATGACAAGGCTTGCATCCTTATCAAGGCTTGCCGTTGTTTTTCGCAATGTATCATCAATTCCTGAAATCTGCGTAGCCTCCATCTCCATCGTGGCTCCTTCCTCAAGGAATACCTCTGTCGTTGGATTCATAAGACGCTTACCACGTCCCTCGCCCTCACCATAATGTTTTTCAATATATTTTACTTTCGCGTTTTTACCAACATGAAAGGAATGGATGCCGTCATGTTCACTGTCAACACCGCCACAATTGTGTATACCGCAGCCTGCTATTATGACAACATCACTGTCCTCACCAATGTAAAAGTCATTATAAACACTTTCCTTAAGCCCTGTCTGTGACAACACCACAGGAATGTGTACGCTTTCATTTTTTGTTCCCGGCTTTATTATAATATCTATACCCGGCTTGTCCGTTTTCGTTACAATATCTATATTTGCTGTTGTATTTCTGGCAGCACTCTCTCCGTTTGCCCGGATGTTGTATGCCCCGACAGGAAGTGCGTCAAGCTCTGCGACCTCCTTTAAAAGATGCATCTGCAATGTATCCATATCTATCACTCCTAAACTATATTATTTATTGTTGTTCGTAAGTGCCGGACAAAATCCGCTTGTCCCATTAAGCAGATTCGGAAGAACCTCATTTTTGGCTCCGTACTGCTCAACAACCCCATCCTTAAGATATATAATCTTGTCTGCTATATCAAGAATCCGCTCTTGATGGCTTATAATTAATATGCTCCCTTTCGTCTCCGCATACATTTTTTCAAACACGCGTATAAGGTTCTGGAAGCTCCATAAATCGATTCCTGCCTCAGGTTCATCAAATACATTTATGACCGTTTTTCTTGCCAGAACCATTGCAATCTCTATTCTTTTCATCTCGCCTCCGGAAAGGCTGTCATTTAGTTCCCTGTCAACATATTCCCTGGCACAAAGTCCCACCTCTGAAAGCATCTCACAGCAATCATCAAGAGATGCATTGTTGCCGGATGCCATTTTTAACAAATCCCTCACCCGAAGACCTTTAAAACGCACCGGTTGCTGAAACGCATAACTCATTCCCATATTTGCACGCTCTGTTATGGAACAGTCTGTTATATCCTTTCCATCAAGTAAAATACTTCCACTTGTGGGCTTATATATTCCCACGATAATTTTTGCCAGTGTAGACTTACCACCACCATTGGGTCCTGTAACAGCGACAAACCGATTATCTATTTTCAGACTAATATTCTTTAAAATTTGCTTACCATCCTCAGCCTCGAAGCTGATATTCTTAAGTTCAAGCATCTTTGCATATCTCCTTGTGTATATAATTTTCAAATGCCTACTATATTTTATAAAAGATTATTGGGTAAGTCAATGAAGTATATACCCAATTTAATTACTATAGAGAAATTTTATCAATTATAGAGTCCAGTTTGCCGATATCGGCATATATTGCACTATTCCATATGAAAGGAGAGTGCCCCATGACACTCTCCTTTTTCTTAGCTAAGAAGCCTCGCTTCTCTATATATTTACTTTGTAATTTTTACATATTTTACACCTGAAAATGCTGATGTAAGTGTAAATCCTGCTGCATTTTTTCCTGTCGTCTTAATCTTATAGTAGTAGGTCTTACCTTTTAAAAGCTTACTGTCAGTGAAGGTCGTCTTTGTAGTAGTTCCCACCTTCGTATACTTGCCGTTCTTGCTTGTAGAACGGTAAACGATATACTTTGGAGCACTTGCAACACTCTTCCATGTAATCGTTGCTTTCTTTGCAGCTGAATTCTTTATTGATGTAATTTTTGTTGTACTGAGCTTTCTGTTAAAAGTAACACGCGATTGCTCATATAATGCAGACGAAATATTTAAATCACCATTGTATGCACTGACATAATAAACATAATTTACACCCGGCTCAATCGTTTCGTCTACATAATAATTTTTATCAGTCGATGCAAGGTAATTCCCACCATATTGTTTATCTTCATATGGGCTGACTCTATATACGGTATAACTTGTTGCTCCCGGCACGGCATTCCAGGTTATCTTTGCACCTGTGCCACTACTCTTAACAGTTACTTTTTTTACAGTGTCAAGCAGCTTGTGGTTACCATAATTTATTGTTGAAGATTCCTGCTGTTTTCCCTTAACAGCAACGACACGTATAGAGTCATAGCCACTATTGCTTGCCGTAATCGCTGTAGCAACCGTATAGCTTGTCGCTGTTCCCTTTAAGGTTTTTAATACCTTTTCCTTTCCGTCCTTTACACCGATAATGCGTATTTTGCTTGCGCCATAGATTCGGTCCCATTTAATAGTGGACTTAATAGTAACCTTCTTTGTAGCATTTGTTGTAGTAGCCTTTCTCTTGGCTATATAAAGGGATGGGGAAGTAAAGCCGATAGAACATCCTTTCGTATAGTCTGTAATATAAGTGTTGGAGCCTGTTCCCTTTATTGCCCTTACTTTAAAGTAATAGTAGGTATCATTGGAAAGCTTTGTTACCTTGCAGCTTAAGCCCGTTGTAGTTTTATAAAGCCTCCATGCATCACCCGATGCATTAGATGTGTACCACACCTCGTATTTTTGAGCCCCGCTTACCTTATTCCACTCAACCTTTGCTGCATTTTTCCCAACTTGCTTTACCGTCACATCAAGATAGCCCATAATCAGCTTGATTGGCTTAGCTTCACTTAATTTACCATAATACTTCTTACCTGTATTGGCATCATAATAATAGCCTCTTACCTTGTAATAGTATGTACCACTCTTAACATTATCGGTATATTCTGCATCTGCAATTGTTGCTATTTTCTTGTAGCCCTTTGCCTTTTGGGTTGAGCGGTAAATCTCATAGCCTGAGAGAATTCCTTCATATCCTTTCGAGAGCACTATGGAAACGCCGTCCATATATCCAAGGTAGACATCAACGTCTGAAACTGTAACCTTTTCCGTCGCTTTTGATGTGAGCCATTTTCCTGCCGGCACTGTAGCATAGGCATTTTTATTTGCTGCCGTACGAATCCGGTACTGGTACTTTTTACCCGGAACAACCGAATAATCTCTATAACTCCAATCCTCTGTTTCTGCAATCTTCTTCCATGCGCTCTTTCCTTCTTTTCGCCATATCTCGACCTTACTGTTACCAGATTCCACTCTCCATGATACATATCCGCATGGAGCACTATAACCATTATCCTTTGTGCTCTGATATGTGTACACATATAAATTCGAGAGCTTGCTTTCAGACGACACAACAGTCTTTGATACAGGGATTCCATCCACATCTCCGCTTGCCGAATAGCTACATGGCACAACCTTGATTGTATAACTGCCACCTTTGATAGCCTCATCAAAGGTTACAGACGCATAATACATAGCTGGTGCCGGATTTTCAGCATTTGCAGTGCTATATGTATTTTCATAAGTTGTATATAATTTATCATTTACATAAACCTTGAATTTTGAACCATTGCCTGAAAAACTTATACTTATGTTATTACTCCATTCAGATACACTTACATTAAGGCTATCCACGGATGCAGTCGTTGCTCCGTTAAGGGCAGGATCCGTAATCTCATAACCTGGTTCTATATCTGTTGCTGTAGGTTCTGCAGCAAGTGCTATGCCTGCTTCGCCCATAACCATGGCTGCAACAAGAGATAAGCTTAAAATTGTTTTCTTAATTCGTCTCATATATATCCTCCCTTCATTACTTCTTAATCTTTACCGACTTACTGACTGACAAAACAGATGAAACAGTAAGACCTGCTGCATTTTTTCCTGTTGCCTTCACCTTATAGTAATAGGTTGTACCCTTCTTAAGCTTCTTGTCCGTGTATGTAGTCTTTCCGTTCTTTACGGTAGCAACCTTCTTATATTTTCCATTTTTGCTTGTAGCACGATACACAATGTAATTACTTGCATAGCTAACCTTACCCCATGTTATGGTTGCTTTCTTTGCCGCGGAATTTGTTGCACTTTTTATCTTTGTCTTGCCAAGCTTGTGTGTATAAGTCTTAACAATCGAGTTGATATATGATGATGATATATTCAACTTACTGTTTCTTGCCACAATTTCGTATGTATACTGTACTCCCGGTGTAACATTTAAATCCTTATATGTACACTTAGTCGTGCTTCCGACATACATGCTGTAGCCATAAGGTGAGGTTCTATATACATCATATTCCGTAGCTCCTGCAACTGCCTTCCACGAAACAACGCTTCCTGCGTTGCCCGCTCTCTTTACATTAAGCTTTTTCGTCGCAAGCAGACTTTTATAACTCTCCAAATAGCCGGTTCTTTCATCTTTCCCCCTAACAGCAACTACCCGGATGTCATCATAGCCCTTATTTTTTGTAGTTATTTTACTTGTAAGCGTATAGCTTGTAGCGGTTCCCTTCAAGGTTTTTAATACCTTTTCTGTTCTGCCGTAATTTCCGTTGCTGTCATAGCCATATTTTATACCGACAATACGTATCTTTTGGGCACCATATATCCTGTCCCATTTAATGGTAGTCTTAATGGTAAGTGCAGTCTTTGCCTTATTTGAAGTAACCTTTGCTTTGGCAATTGTTGGTGATGGTGCATGAAATCCCATATAGCAGTAGTCCCGAGTACTTGTATAATAGGAACTGCCGTTCTTTTTTGCTCTTACCATAAAATAATAACCTGTATCACTAGAAAGCCCTGATAGCTTCAGCTTTGTTCCCGTTGTAGTTTTATAAAACTTATAAGCATCTCCGGGTATTTCTGTTTTATACCAAACCTCATAACTTGATACACCCTTAACCGGATCCCACTCAAGGGTAGCCTGATTCTTACCTGTCTGCTTTACCCATGCATTAATACCACCTAATATCAGTTTGACACACTTTGGTTCTGTAAATTCACCATAATATACCTTGCCTGTTTCCTCGTCATAATAGTAGGCTCTTGCCTTGTAATAATAGGTACCACTCTTAACCTTTTTATCTTCATATGAAGTGCCTGTAATTCTTGCAATCTTTTTGTAGCCCTTTGTCTTTTTTGTGGAACGGTAAATTTCATAACCTGAGCATATATCTTCCGCCCAACGCACCTCTATTGCGACACCATCACCAACTCCTTCATAAGTTGCAGACATAGCTACCGCAGTAACATTTACTGCTACATTCTTTGCGGACGCCCACTTACCAGCCGGAGCCTGACCATAGTCATTTTTTCCACCGGCATATCTTACCCTGTACTGATACTTCTTTCCAATCACGGCAGTTTTGTCCTGATAGCTTTTTTCAGTCGTTTTAGCAATGGTTTTCCATGCACCTTTTCCTTCTTTTCGCTGTAATTCATATTGGGTTCCTGCAATCGCATCAGCATTCCAGTTTACCTGGATACCTGCCGCCTTTTGATATCCGTTTTGCTTTGCCTCACTACATGAACGATACCATACATTTGATATTGCAAGTGCCGGCACGGAAACAGTCGTTGACCTAGCCTCTCCTGCAACCGGTCCGTTTTCAGTATACAAATATGGAATCACCTCTACTTTATAGGTGCCCCCATACAGTATGTCATCAAAATCCGCCTGCGTATAATAAGTTACCGGTGCCGTGTTGTTCTCGTTTACACCATCCGAATTATCAATTGTCTTAAAAAGCTTGCCGTTTATATTTACGTCAAACTTACATCCGCATCCACTAAAAAAGATGTGCAAATACTCATTTCGAGATACGGTAGCCTCAAGATTGCTGATTGTAGTAGCGGTTGCCTTGTCCAAATTAGTATTTTCAGTTATAACCTCCGCCGTCTCATTTGGCCCGGCTGCAAGAGCAACCCCTGCCTCCCCCATAACCATGGCTGCAACAAGAGATAAGCTTAAAATTGCCTTTTTAATCTTTCTCATACATTTCCTCCTCATTTTTGTATCTGCATTTTGAGATGGCTTTAGCATCCAAAATGCGTTGTTATTATAATAAACACATTATAAACCCAAAACATGGCAGGTGCAACAAAATTTCACCTTATATACACGGAATTCGGCCATGTATCAAAATTATATACAGTCACACCCTGTTCCTCTAAATATGACTTGATAGCATATGCATTTTGTCCTCTGGTTGTCTCCATATAGCTGATTGATGCATCAATAAAAACAGCCTCTGGTTTTAATTCATTATATAATTCTCCGTTCAGCACTCTTCCGCTGTTTGCAAGCTGAATATATTTCACATTGTAATCATAAGCAGTAGAAAGCCCGGACAAAGTACTCTGAATCTGTTTTCCTGCAACAGAACAATACAGCATTGTTTGTTCCCTGCCTGTAAGTGCTAATACCATTGCACCCCTGCTTTGCTTTTCGCCGTTCTTTTGCACCAGATCTTCAAGAACATCAACCTTAAGTCCATAGATATCCAACCTGTCCCCCTTCTTGAGCCGGTGAACCGTTTCCGCCTTTGAAAATGCGGATTTGCATTTCTCATACAAACTCCATTGAGCTTCTGTCGCCACTGCCTTGTAGTCGTCCTCCACAAAATCAGGTATATACAGGTTATTGATGTGAATATCCTGCTCATTCGCCAAGTCATAAAATGCCCCTGCACTTTGGGGTGCATAGCTTGTTATAATCCATGCATCAACATAACCATCATGTTCTTGTATATACCGTATAAGTCCGGTTTCTCCCCTCTCGCCGCCTCCGTCAATGACAATCAAATGCCCATCACTGTCCTCTATGACATACCTGTACATAAGTCTGTTCCCTACCTTATAGGCAGCAAGCTGTGTAACCATCCATCCCATATCCGTATCATCTTCAGGGGCACTGTAATATACGTTGTATTGCTTATAAGAGCCTATATGTCTGTAGTTGTATTTTTCCAGTAATGCTGTATTTACGGGTTTGGTATCTTCTGTAACAAGAAATCTTCGTTCATCTGCTTTTGCATAAAACATTATTTTTTCATAATCAGGGGATGCCCCGTCAAGGCTTTTTGCCAATGCCCGCTCTCTTGTACCTGCACTCATGATAAATCCGTAGCAGTCCCTTCCAAACATCGGCTCAATGTTTCCATTGTAAACTCTTGCTTCAACAGCAATTTCAATAGGCATGATACATCTTGGTGCATCATCATACTGAAGCATAATGTCGCACACACCCTTGGTTGTATCGGAAAGCTTCTCTAAGTTTTGTATTTTCACATAATTGTCATGGCTGTAAACAATATTTCCTGTAAATATTATGGCAAAAACCGACACCGCGAAAGCAATTGCCTTCTGCCATTTTTTCCTGCAATCCTGTATCAGCTTAACTGCCACCGCCGGTATAAGAATGACATCTGCGATAACCCAGAACATTCTCTTATACACAACCTTGCTGAATATATATTTGTATAAAATGGGATTTACAATGACTGCTGCCATCAATATAACCGGATAAATAAGCTTCCTTCGAAGCTCCTTTGATGCCAAAAGCAGATATATACAACAGACAGCCATAAGCAACAAAAATCTTTTGTCGCCATAATAGCTGCTCATCGTTTCTTGTATGGGATTTTTCAATAACTCTATCAATCCACTCATTTTTTCACCTTTAAACCTATCCCAACAGGGAATTAACTGCATAAAAAACTACACACGGAAATGCAGTAAGCCACATTCCAAGACATACCCTGATATTTCTCTTTATAATACCATACACAAGTCCCAGACAGCCCACCATGACAGTTCCTAATATGATTCCCATGCCTGACAAAAGACACAGTGACATTTCACATATAAGCAGCAGCACATAAAGTGATTTTTTTTCACATTCCCTGTAGATCCTCATACATAACAAAAACACTAAAGGTACCCCTGCTCCTGCCACAATTGCTTTTCCCTGCCATATCCGGAGCATCGTGTAAGCTTCTGCACTTGCGTTGCTGTAAAAGCCAAATACAAGCACTAATATGGCAAAGCATACAAACATAGAACGGTATACCAGCCTGTCCCCGACAATTTCCTTTGACAGTATAAAATAGATACAGCCTATCATGATATAAATGAAAACAGGCAGGATAACGTGTGCAACGACAGTTGCATGTATACCCGTAAGTGTCGCTACCCATGCAATAAACACTGCCCACGGAGATGTTACATCCTTTACAAGCTCCCCACGCCATATACCAAGCATTTCTCCTGATGCAGGATTGGTCAGGAACATACGGTTTGTCCTACATATGTCTACTGCATTTACAACAAACCTTGAATCATCATGATCCGTATGCTGCAATAAAACTCCAAGCACCACCACAGCAATAATAAAAATGAGCATCGCAACAAAACCAAGCTTATCCCATATATTCTGCGTATCATATGAAAATGCAGGATATTTTTTCCGGACCAGACCATAGCTTGATATGATAACAAAAATTCCCGAAAGCATGGCAACCACTATTAAAAATGAACCTTTTGCCAGTATGATGGGAACGGAAATAAGCTGACATACAGCCCACATTGCCATCATTCCTATCACATAGCTTTTACCCCACAAAAGCTCCTCGTCGCACAGAAGACAGACAGTATTTCCCACAAGTACAGGCACTACACCCAATACAACCGCTGCCAATATTATATTTGTAAATGTAAGGGACATTACTTTGTGCCTCCATATATCCTGTTATTTATTTTAAATTTTACTGTTGACATTCTGCTCTCATGTGTTGCCGCATAAGCATATGATACTGCATTTACTTCAAATATCATTTCGATACTCTCAATGTCCCCCGGCAGATTTTTTACAAACATCTGTGGGTCATCCGTATTATATGTATCATAGCCATCTTTTGACGATACAAAATTTGCATAATATTTAAGCTGTGTTGTTTTTCCGTCTTTGCTTTTTCCCGTCAGTGACTTAATTTTTACAACACATGGCTCGGATGCAGGATCAATTCTTAAATGTTTGCATCCTTTTATATTTGTTATAAGTGCATGTCTGTCTCCATTATTGTCAATGGACGTTTTAATAAGCATTGAGTGTTCCTCAGAAAAGCCCTCTCCTTTGTCCATATAAACCTGAATCACTCCCGGATTTTTTGAAGTTGCAAAGGCAACTGCATCAAAGCAGTCATTCCCTATGCTCTCATTTATAACCCCCAGCGAAGCCTGATTTCCACTTACATATTTGTGAAAATGTTCATCCATCCACCTGTATTGTTCCAGTTCATCATCCGAGATACCCATGTAGCCATACAAATTCTCATCCCACAGATAGTTTCTCCTGTCATTCTTATAAGCGAAATCAAATATAGCTCTGTATAATATATAATTCAAGGGAACAGGGAAATCAAACGTCCATTCATAATCAATGATGGTCCATTTATCATTTATGATTATGTTTCCAAAAATAAGGTCAACATCCGCTAAATATGCTGCCTGAAGCTCCTGAGCAAACAAAGCATCACCGAACACGGTCTTAAATTTCTCCGTTATCTCAAAGTTTTTTATCGGAAATGCACCATAAACCCGTTTCTTATATTCATCTAAAAGACCATAAAAGCATTGCCTGTCCTTTGCCCATGCTTCATCTAAAAGAGCCTCAAGGGTACTTCCTGAAACATATTCAAATATCACTCCAGGACTGCATAAGATGCATTTATTTATTTCGAATACATCCTGCTTAATCTCTTCCTTCAGCTTCATGTAAACCTCATGTATTCTTGTAATATATGCACCAGAAGCCTCCGTATAAGGATACTTTGCTACACAGCTTTTTCCATCTTCTTTTGTTATGCTTGTCCTGATTTGCTTATCTCTTCTTCTCTCCACCGAATATCTTGTATATATGTCCTTCAGATATTTTTCCGGTTCCTGCCATGCAATGACCAGAAAGGAATTTGCCATATCCTCATACATACCGTCCTCTATAAGACAATCATATACCTTTGATTCATGAAAGGTTTTTATTCTGTCTCCATCGAAGAAAAATCCGTTCTTGTCAAGACTTCCTTTCGTCGGCAGATACTCCGTTGAAAAAATGTCAACAGGCATTCTGAAATCAGGGTACGGATAATAAAATGCAATACTTTCAAATCCCCATGTGTGAAGTCTTTTTTCCAACCCTTTTCTTGTATAGGTTCTTATTTTATCCGTGCTGTTAAAGCCCTCTATTCCCTCATAATATCTTCCTGTATAATATTCTCTGCAACCGGATAAATATTTCAGCCCATACTTGTTATCAGCCGCTATAACGACGGCTGTATTTTTCTTCATATATTTTTTAAGATGATTCATGAGTTCGTCATGCTCATCAAATAAATAGCCGGTAACCAAAGCATTGTCCAGAGCACCCAGCAACAGTATCAAGTCATACTTATCACTAAGCATATGCTCAACCGACTCAAAATCACCAACCATAATAGAAATGTTTTCTTTTTTGCTGTTTCTTGCAGCATTCATCAGTGAACGTTTTTTAGATGGTTCAATACATGTTATATGACAACCTCTTTGGGCAAGCAACTCTGTTATGGCGCCTGTGTCAGAGCCAATTTCCAAAACATTCATTCCCTGCTTTATCGGAAGCCAATCTATAATATTTTTACGCATATAGGAAAGAGCATACAAGGCATCCCATGATTTTTGTTTCTCAATCTCACGTTCCCGCCAGCCATTATCTGCTTCATCCTCCATGTGCCCATTAAAAATGTCAAGGAGCATATCATCCGTATCTTTGCCATGCTCCTCGTCATATCCCATATAGCAGTCATCGTTAATTTTTACCTTGCCTATACTATTTGTCATTCATTCTCCACCATTCAATTGGATTTCACAATCCGCTTTACCTCAATCTCACTGTTCAGGTCGAAAAATCCAACACTATCCTTGTGCGAAACAACCGTTACGTTAAATGCATCATAAAGTCTGTGGTAAACCACAAAATCAACACCTTCATAGTTTGTACATCCGAGAGATACAAGATACTCCCCGGAGCACAGTGTCATTCTCTGCGTAAACGTAACCTCAACAACTTCCCCCGCCTCGACGTGACCCACGTCAGATTTTTCAAACAATGTGTTTGTTCCGGTAAGCTCGTTTCCCATACGATCCTTAAAGGAATATGCAAAGATAGGGTCATCTGCCGCTTCATGGAACCGCACTCTTACTTTAATATTAAATATTCCATTTTTCTCCACACTGTTTGTTATAATGCCTTTTGAATCAGTAACGCAGAAATCAAATATTTCCGCCCTCCTGTCACCATAATCAAGAACCGTAGGATTCACTCCAAAATTGTCCCGCCAAAGAACAATGCCGTCATCCTTTGCCATAGCCGCAAGCTGCTCTAAGCTTGTTCCCTCTGCATTGCCATAATCGTCATCGTCCTCATCATACTGGTTTACAAGGATTTTCTTATATATATCAATAATTTCCTTTGGTTCACCCATCTTCACCATATGCCCCTTATTCAGAAGAACAACCTTATCGCAATACCGCATAATGCTTCCCAGGTCATGGCTTACGAACAAAATAGTTTTACCATTGTTCTTGAACTCCTCAAACTTCCGGAAGCATTTCGACTGAAAAAATATATCTCCCACAGAAAGAGCCTCATCGATTATAAGCACCTCAGGGTCAATGTTAATCGCAACAGCAAATGCCAGTCTTACAAACATACCGGATGAATACGTTTTGACAGGTTGGTTTACATAATCTCCTATATCAGCAAACTCCACAATCGAGTCAATTTTTGATTTCATTTCCTCCTTGGAATATCCAAGCAGAGTTCCGTTTAAATATATATTTTCGATTCCCGTATATTCAGGATTAAAGCCTGCACCCAGCTCAAGAAGTGCGGAAATTCTTCCATCCACCTTAATCTCACCCTCTGTCGGTGTCAAAAGACCTGTAATGAGCTTTAAAATAGTGGATTTTCCCGAACCATTTGTTCCGATAATGCCGACAGTTTCTCCCTGACCAATGGTAAAGTTTACATCCCTTAAGGCATAGTGCTCCTTATACCGTTTCTTACCTCCCGGCGAAAGGGCATCCCTGATTCTGTCTTTTCCGTTAGCATACAGCTTGTACATCTTTGATAAATTTTTTACCGTTACTACGTCTTTCCCCATCTTTTCCCACCAATTCCTGTCGTTCTACAATATATCTGCAAAATGTGGTTTGAATGTTCTCATAAGCCTGATTCCAACTATGTCTATCACTATAGTCACCAGCCAGAACCACGCCATCATATAAAAATGATTGAAGAACCATTTACCGTCTATGAGTGCCTCTCTATAACCATTTACAACATAAAACAGAGGATTGAGCAAATATACCCATCTGAGCTTTGTTGAAACTGCATCAAGCATATGATAGTCCCACATAATAGGGGTAAGCCACATTACAAACTGCATTACAATTGTAAGGAGCTGACTTATATCCTTGACGAAAACCGTCATGGTTGCCGTTATCATTGAGAGTCCCCATGCAAACATTGTAAGGCATAAAGAAAAATACAACATATCTATAATGTGCAGCCCCGGAAACCATCCATACAACAAAAACACAACGAGTATAATAAGATTATAAATGATATTCATGATACAGGATGCCAGTATCTTAACCATCGGAAGAATATCTACATTAAAAACTATTTTTTTTACAATATAATCATATCCGACAAATGCACGGTTGCTGGATGTCCATGCATCCTGAAAAAAATTCCATGGCATCATTCCTGCCACGAGCCACAGAAGGAACGGTGCATTGGAAACAGGCTGGCTTCTAAATCCCACCTGAAATACAAACCAGAACAGCAAAATAGTCATTGTAGGCTGTGCGATGCCCCAGAAGGCTCCAAAATACGAGCCTGAATATCTGCCTCTGAAATCACTTTTCGCAAGAGCAGTCACCTGCTTTTTGCTTTTTATTGTTCCATTTATCATGCCCATAATAGGCTCTTTATTTAGTGTAAGCAATATAAAAAGTATGACAAATGATGCTGCCGCAGCAATGAAAGCCTCGTGCATTCCCTTGTCTTTCGGTGCCCACAGTAATGCTAAACCGAAAACTCCCAGACTAACCAGTGCCGAGATACCGGTATATTTCTTATCCATGTTCTAACTGTTTTTCCTTTCTGCCTATAATCCTCTTTCACGTCTGTATTCTTTGATTCCTGACCACTTTTTATCCTTGTCTGAAATAATAAGATTTTCTTTTGTAAATCCATCCGGAAGCGGCCACTGTACTCCTATATCCGAATCGTCAAAATACAATCCGCCTTCGTCATTTGGATGGTAAAAATCCGAACATTTATACGTAAACTCCGCACTATCAGAAAGGACAATAAATCCATGTGCAAAGTCCTTCGGTATAAAAAATTGTTTTTTATTTTCTGCTGATAAAAGGACTCCATACCATTTTCCAAATGTTTTGGAATCCTTTCTAAGATCCACCGCCACATCAAATACTTCACCGCTGACAACCCTGACAAGCTTGTCCTGCGGATAGTTTATCTGAAAATGCAGACCTCTTAAAACACCTTTTTTTGAGCTTGACTGATTGTCCTGCACAAATTCCACATCTATACCTGCCGCCTGAAAATCCTGTTTTTGATAGGTCTCCATAAAGTATCCCCTGTCATCCCCAAACACAGACGGACTGATTACCTTTAATCCATCTATATCACAAGTCTCAACTGTTATTTTACCGAAAACTTCTTTCATAGTAAAACCTCCACAATTAAATAAATACAGCCACTTTAAGACATTATATTATACCATTTGTCATTATTCAAGAACAAAGTGCCTTCTATCCCTTTGGGGTACTTTAATAATATTCACGATAATGGTCAATGTCATACTTTATAAACTGGATTTATTTAAAAGTTTTAGGAAAAATAAACCACCCAAAAGCTTTTCACTCTTGGGTGGTTCGTTTTAAATTGTTATTACAATGAATAACAATCACATGCTTGTTTTAACGCATTTTTTTAATAAGTATAGTAAGTGTAATAATACCAGCTCCAGAAGTAATCCTTCAAGCCGTTATATGCCTTCTTACCAACCTTAACTTGCGGAACAACATAAACACAAAGATATTTACCTGTCTGAAGACCAGTTATCTTGTAAGAAGTTGTCTTGCTGTTTACTGTAGCAACTCTCTTAAACTTTGATGAAGCTAAGTTATAGGTTGAACTCTGGTTCTTAGCAACATAAATATAATACTTAGTTGCTCCTGATACCTTAGCCCATCTAATCTTTGCTGCATGTGAACCATCAAGTTCAGCAGCTACCTTAGGCTGTGGAATAATAACCTGCTTTGCTGACCATGCGCCCCAGCACTTCTTGCCATTTATATTTGCATATCCTCTTGCCATTACCTGGAAGCCCTTGTTTTTAACGGCTTTTAACGTAAACTTCATAGGATTATATGTGGCAGTAGTAGTATAAGTTTTAAGTTTCTTCTTTCCGTCTACTGAATAAACTACAAACTGGAAACCATCAACAGTAGTATCCTTAGTGTTCTTATCAGCATAAAGAGTAACCTCATTCGTATTAGGATTCCATCTAAGGTTTGATTTTGCTGAGTTTGCAACATATACAGGCTTTGCCGGAACTGCATCCGCATATGTAGATGCATAATTTCCTTCAACAGAGAAATTGCCAACCTTTCTTACTGCTACTACCTTATAATACTTGTTTGTTCCAACTGTCTGCTTTATTGTGGCATTTGTTGCTGTAGTAGTTGCTACTACCTTGTTGTCTCTATATATTTTGTATGAAGTTGCACCTGCTACCTTAGACCACTTTAAAGTAACACCCTTTGTTGTTGCCTTTAACTGCTTAAAAGTAGTCACCTTAGTTGGTGCAGTTGTAACAGCAAGTGCATCAGACATAGGTCCAGGAACATACACACCACTTGCATTTTTAGTTGCAGACTGAACCTTTATGTAATACGTAGTTCCAGGTGAAAGGTTTGTTACGATACCATTTGGCTCGTAAACATCCGGATATGTAGATGTAGTATTTCCCTTTCTTGTATAATTTACATTGTCAGTGGATACATAGATATAATATCCATTTGCACTAGTATCTGCAGCCCAAGAAAAAGAAACGCTGTATTCGGAAGCTTTTGTCTGCTTCAAGCCGGTCACCTTAGTAGCGGCCAGTGCTGTGATGGACATTGCACATGTCATAATGATAGCAAGTGCAAGTGTGAGCATCACACGTTTTTTTGTTTTTGTTTTCATAACTCACTCTCCTTCTTAATATTGATAGGGTCTTCCCTACCTGCTCGTCTTATGTAGCATAATAAGACTTAAACTTAGTTTTTTATTTTTGTAACTTCTAGTGCTAGTAAATTAAATATTAACATTTTTATGAAAATTTTGCAATATTAAATGTTAAAAAAAACAAACCCCCCAAAAGCTTTGCTATTGGGGGGTTCTGCTAGCTAATAGTTAGAACGATATCCTTCCCATGTATACTTACCGGCTACACCTTTATATGATTTCTTGCCAATTTTAACTACAGGCACTACATAAACAGAATAATATCTTCCCTTTTTAAGACCACTTATTTTGTAAGAGGTTTTTTTAGCGTTTACCGTAGCAACCCTCTTATAGTTCTTTGTAGCAAAAGGTGACGAGTAATTCTTAGCAACATATACATAGTACTTAGTTGCACCTGATATCTTACTCCACTTTATTGTAGCTGTGGATGTATGAATACCATCAGGTACCTTCACAACAGGCTGTGGAATAACAACCTGCTTGGCTGACCATGCACCATAGTACTTTTTGCCATTTATTGTTGTATAGCCTCTTGCCATTACCTGAAATCCCGCATTTTTCACTGCCTTAAGCTTAAAAGTAACATCTGTCCATCTGTCTTTTACAGTTGTTTTAAGCTTCTTCTTTCCGTTTGCGGAATAAATTACATACTGAAATCCATCGCATGTCATATCCTTATTATGTTTATCTGCTGAAAGCGTTACTTTGTTAGTTTTTAAATCCCAAGCAAGGTTCTCTTTTTTACTGTTCGCTACATATACAGGCTGCCGTGGAACAGACTTCGCTTGTACAGCACCACCGCCATACAGGCTTGCAGTAGTCTTACTTCCTTCTGCTGAAAATGTACCTGATGTTCTGACAGGACATACAAGATACTTTTTCTTTGTTCCCGCAGTCTGCTTTATTGTAACAGATGTATTTTTCGTGGAAGCCACCTTTTTATCGTTATCGTCCGAGCAGTAAATATTATAGGAAGTTGCTCCGGCTACCGGAGACCACTTTATCGTTACACCCTTTGAGGATGCCTTTGTCTGTGTAACTTTGTTAACATCATTTGGTGTAGTTACAACAGCAATCGACGCCGATGGTGTTCCTTTACTGTAGCTGAAAGGTCCCAAAGAATATGCCGGCACGACCCTGACGTAATATGTAGTTCCCGGCTGAAGATAGAGACTCGTCTTACAATTTGTGACGTTTGCATCACATTCAGGTAAGCCATTATCATTTGCATCCTCCCATTTATTCCAAATCGGGACCCAATTTACGTTATCCTTTGATTTGTAAACGAAATATCCATCCGCACCCGGCACCGCATTCCATTCAACAGTAAAACTTGTGGTTGTGCTTTCCGTCTGTCTTAGCCCTGTAGGGGCACCCGACGCAAATGCCGTGATAGACATTGCACATGTCATAATGATTGCAAGTGCAAGTGTGAGTATCACACGCTTCTTCGTTTTTGCTTTCATAGCTCACTCTCCTTTTCAATAATAAATAAAAATAATTTAAAGTACCCATAATGATATCACAATTTTATCATTTTTTTTACATTCCCACAACATAATTAATGTAGGGCAAATTCGTCAAATTAATATATTTTTGTATCAATTTAGCAGTTAAAATTATTTTAAATACGCATAATTTGCCATAATATTCCTCTTTCATCACAGGTATTAAAACATGTTTTTTATATTGTTGGGTTTCATCATATGGAAATCGTTCTAAAATCTGTTTATGCATTTCTAGCCAATGTCCACGATAATTAATGATTATTCTTAATCCAACCAAATCAGTTACAACACTTTTGTATGTTTCAGCACTTATATCCGCATAACCGCTATCTTTATCAAACATACGCTGGTAACATTTTGTTATTATTTTTTCAATAAGACTTTCAATCAATTTAACTCTACTGGTATGCAAATGAACACCCGGCAGATTTTCCATCATATCTAAAATTTCTTTCTTGAGCTTCTAGAAAAAAACAAACCACCCAAAAGCTTTGCTATTGGGTGGTTCTGCTGGCTAATAGTTAGAACGATATCCTTCCCATGTATACTTACCGGCTACACCTTTATA
>CAMWGV010000027.1 GCA_947173945.1 uncultured Lachnospiraceae bacterium | reverse complement strand
AACAGGCTGGCCTAGAACTCAAAGAGATCCGCCTGCCTCTGACTACCGAGTGCTGGGATTAAAGGCTTGTGCCACCACTACCCAGCTTTGTGAGTTTTTCAAAACAATATTTTTGCCACAAAATATTATATAACAAAAATATATAATAGTAATACCTATTATAACTTGAAGTTATAATATATGTATGATATTATTTTAAAAAGCTTATTTCACATCCGGAGGACAATCATGTACGAGAATTTAAATAATTACAAAGTTTTTTATACAGTTGCAAAAAAGCAAAACATAAGCCACGCAGCAGATGCACTTTTCATCAGCCAGCCTGCAATAAGCAAATCTATTTCCAATTTGGAAAACGGACTTGGAACAAAGCTTTTTGACAGAACCTCAAAGGGTGTTAAGCTTACTGCTGAAGGTGAAATACTTTATAACCATATTTCAAATGCATTTGACAGCATATCACGTGGGGAGGACGAGCTGAAAAGAATAAATGAGCTGGGTATCGGTCAGCTGAGAATAGGGGTCAGCACGTCACTGTGTAAGTTTATTCTTCTTGATTATCTTCAGGAATTCATTGTGGCAAATCCACACATTAAAATGTATATCGACTGTCATTCCACAATCAATACACTTAAGCTGTTACAGGAAAATAAAATAGATATCGGGCTTATCTGTGAAACAAATATACCAACCGGATTTCATTTTCAACCTGTAACGGAAATCCACGATATTTTTGTTGCAAGCCACTCTTATTTGAGCAACCTTACACTGCGTGAACAGGACGACAACTACACAGAAAATAATCCGTGGCTTTTTGCCGGAAATTACACGAATCTTCTTTCCGAAAATAATCAAAGAACAAATACCGTCAATCATACTTACACCAAGGAAATGTCCACGAAGGAAATACTGGAAAAATCAAACCTTATGCTTTTAGAAAAAAACAATATTACAAGAACGCACATTGATGAATATTTATCCAAGCACAATATATTTCCAAATCAGATTCTTGAAATAAACAACATGGACCTTTTGATTGACTTTGCCACAATAGGAATGGGTGTTGCAAGTATCGTGCGTGAATTTGCATTAGAACAGCTTAATGCAGGAACCATAATAGAGCTTCCTCTTGAGCATGCGGTCAAAAAAAGAACTGTAGGCTTTATTTACCATGAAAGCAAATCAAAGCCTGCAGCCTTAAATAAATTTATTGAATTTTGTACATCGGATATTGTACCTGTTGACGATGGACTGAGCCATGAATCAGGCGGGAGTGGCAACGATTGAAACCCACTCACCCATATAGAGTGTATCAATAATTTTGAAGCCATTTGATAACAGAGCCTGTTTTACAGCCTCCTCCTTCTCATTTATAATTCCTGATGTTATATAATAGCCGTCCTTTTCTATATACTGCCCGATTACCGCAGAGAGCGGAATGATTACTTCAGCAAGTATATTTGCCACCACAATATCATATTTTCTGTTCAAATACGGATTATCGGAAATATCCGGTTGCTTTTTATAGGCGCCTGTCAGACTGTAGGAATCATCCTTGCCTATCACATTTTCTCCTAAAAGATTTCCACATGTAAATACAAGCTTGTCATCTTCTATATGGTTCAACTTGGCATTTTCTTTTCCTGCCCGTTCGGCAACCGCATCAATATCCATTCCATGAACAAAGCCAGCTCCCAAAAGAGAACTTATGATTGACAGTATTCCACTGCCTGAGCCCACATCAAAAACACTGTCTCCGCTTTTTAAATATTTCTTTAGCTGTCCGATACACAGCTTTGTTGTCTCATGGGAACCTGTGCCAAACGCAATTCCCGGGTCTATCTCAACAACGATATCATCCGTATTTTTGTCATTATATTCTTCCCATGTTGGCTTGATAACAATATTATCATACAGGCGGAATGGTTTAAAAAACTTCTTCCAGTTATTCATCCAGTCTGTATCTTCCGTGACTGAAGTTTCTATGTTCATAGTCCCTACCGGTATAAACTCTTTAAGGCGGATAAGCTCTGCTGCTATATCCGCCTTTAAGCTTTCGATATCGAAGCTTACGTTTTCAGCACTTGCCGGGTCATCCGTCTGCTCTGATGTAACAAAGCATGACACCCTTGCTGTTCCGTCATCCTCACCTGTTATCAATGGGATGTCCACAAACATAGCTTCCTTATCTTCATCGGTAAGTGGAACATTATCTTCAATCATAATTCCCTCCACGCCTTTCTCATCAAGAAAGGCACTGAGCAAATCTACAGCCTCACAGCTTGTGTCGATTGAAATTTTTGTCCACATCATAATTTCTTAAATCCCTTTTTCTTCTTGTGGTCACCAAAGCTGAATCCACCTGCCGAATCCGTTGATGACCTTGCATTTACCGTTGTAGTATTTGCATACTGGTTAAGTATAGACTTCTGTTCCTCTGTAAGCTTGTCAGGAACCTGTACAACAAGTGTTACATAATGGTCACCACGTACAGTCTTGTTACGAAGTGTAGGAACACCCTTACCCTTAAGCTTAACCTTTGTGTCAGTCTGTGTACCCGGCTTAATATCAAGCTCATAAGGTCCATCGATCGTTGTTATCGTAACCCTGCCACCAAGAGCTGCCTGAGTAAAGCTTATCGGCTCCGAAGAATAAAGGTCATACTCCTGTCTCTGAAAAACTGGATGTCTGTCAACCAAAACGGTAACAAGCAAATCTCCTCTGCCACCGCCGTTTATTCCCGGCTCACCCTTTTCTCTTATACGAATACTCTGTCCATTGTCTATACCAGCCGGTACTGCAACCTGTATTTTTTTCTTGCTCTTTACAAATCCGCTACCGGCACAATTACTACACTTATATTTTACAATTTTACCGGAACCACCACAGTCCGGACACGTCTGAACCGTTCTAGCCATACCGAACAGCGATTGCTGTGTAAACACAACCTGACCCTTTCCTGCACATTTTGAACAGGTTTCCGGCTGATGACCAGGCTGTGAGCCACTGCCCTTACAAACATCACACTCGTCCTTAAGCGGTAACTCAAGTTCCTCCTGAGTACCGAAAACTGCTTCCTCAAAGGATACACGAACCGTAGTTTTGATGTTGGCTCCCTTAACAGGTCCGTTTGACTGACGGTGTCTGGAACCGCCGCCAAACATATCTCCAAAAATATCTCCGAAGATATCTCCCATATCTGCGAAATCAAATCCGCCAAATCCACCGGGACCACCACCCTGTTCAAAGGCAGCATGACCAAACTGGTCATACTTTGACCGTTTCTCCGGGTCTGACAATACGGCATATGCCTCGGCTGCTTCCTTGAACTTCTCTTCAGCCTCCAAATCGCCCGGATTCGTGTCGGGATGATATTTCTTAGCTACCTTGCGGTATGCTTTTTTTAATTCAGCATCAGTGACGCCTTTTGTGACGCCAAGCACTTCATAATAATCTCTCTTATCAGCCATCTACATTCACCCTTAATTTCTTTCTTGGAAATATCTGTTTTCTTGTGTTATTTCATTAAATTTCCTTGTAATCCGCATCTACAACATCTGCATCATCAGAGAAATCAGGTGTTCCTGTACCTGTTCCTGCATTAGCTCCAGGACCATTCTGCTCATAAAGCTTTGAGAATAATGCCTGTGCACTGTTCATAAGTGTTTCCTTACCTGCCTTAATCTTCTCAACATCATAATCAGTCATTGCATCAGGGTCTGTTCCCTCTATAATTTCCTTCAATGCCTTAAGGTCTTCCTCAACCTTGCTCTTATCTGCAGATGAAAGCTTATCACCAACATCTGTAAGTGCTCTCTCTGTCTGGAATACCATAGCATCCGCATCATTTCTAACCTCAATTGCTTCTTTACGCTTCTTATCCTGAGCCTCATACTCAGCAGCTTCCTTAACTGCTCTTTCGATATCCTCATCGGAAAGTGAAGTTCCGGAAGTAATTGTAATATGCTGCTCTCTTCCTGTTCCGAGATCCTTAGCAGATACATTAACAATACCGTTTGCATCGATATCAAATGTAACCTCAATCTGAGGTACACCACGTCTTGCCGGAGCTATACCGTCAAGTCTGAATCTTCCTAAGCTCTTGTTATCTCTTGCAAACTCTCTTTCACCCTGTACAATATTGATATCAACTGCATCCTGATTATCCTGTGCTGTTGAGAATATCTGGCTCTTGTTTGTAGGAATTGTTGTATTTCTCTCAATAAGGTGAGTTGCAATTCCTCCCATAGTCTCAATCGAAAGTGTAAGTGGAGTAACGTCAAGAAGAAGTATCTCACCTGCACCTGCATCACCTGCAAGCTTACCACCCTGAATCGATGCGCCGATTGCAACACACTCATCCGGATTGATACCCTTGAATGGCTCCTTGCCTGTTATCTTCTTAACCATATCCTGAACAGCAATGATACGTGTTGAACCACCTACAAGAAGTACCTTATCTATCTCGGAAGCAGAAAGGCCTGCATCCTTAAGTGCTGAGTGAACAGGCTCTCTTGTCTTCTCAACAAGATGTGCTGTAAGCTCGTCAAATTTCGCACGTGTAAGATCCATATCAAAATGCTTTGGTCCCTCATTTGTTGCAGTAATGAAAGGAAGGTTAATATTTGTAGTGGTTGATGATGAAAGCTCCTTCTTAGCCTTCTCTGCTGCTTCCTTTAATCTCTGCATAGCCATCTTGTCGGTGGAAAGGTCAACACCCTCATTCTTCTTGAACTCAGCAAGCATATAATCTGTTATAGCGTTATCAAAGTCATCACCACCAAGCATGTTATCACCGGCAGTTGCAAGAACTTCTATAACACCATCACCAATCTCGATAATAGATACATCAAATGTACCACCACCAAGGTCATATACCATTATCTTCTGCTCTTCCTCATTATCAAGACCATATGAAAGTGCTGCTGCAGTAGGCTCGTTTATGATACGCTTAACATCAAGACCTGCAATCTTACCTGCATCCTTTGTAGCCTGTCTCTGTGAATCTGTAAAGTATGCCGGAACAGTAATAACTGCCTCTGTAACTTTCTCACCGATATAGCTTTCTGCATCAGCCTTCAGCTTCTGCAGAGTCATAGCTGAAATTTCCTGTGGTGAGTACTTTTTATCATCAATATTTACCTTGTAATCAGAACCCATATGTCTCTTTATGGAAGCGATTGTCTTATCTGCATTTGTAACAGCCTGACGCTTAGCCGCATCACCGACAACTCTCTCTCCATTCTTTAAAAATGCAACTACAGATGGTGTAGTTCTTGAGCCTTCAGCGTTAGTGATAACTACAGGCTTACCACCCTCCATAACGGCAACACATGAATTTGTTGTTCCTAAGTCAATTCCTATAATCTTTCCCATTTTATTTTCCTCCATTTTTATGATTAAAAATTATTATGTTTTAGTTTGCAACCTTTACCATACTATGTCTTAATACTTGATCTTTATACATATAGCCCTTTTGCATTTCCTCTACAACAATGTTTTCACCATATTCTTCATCTTCAACATGGATAACTGCATTGTGTAAATCCGGATTAAATGCTGTTCCGACTGCATTCATCGGAACTACCTCTATGCTTTCAAGATACACCATAAGCTGCCTGTATATTTTGTCAACGCCCTGTTCAAAGCTTCTTTCCCTATCCTCCTCAGGGATACTGTCAAGGGCTCTCTCGAAATTGTCCACTACAGGGAGCAGCTTCTCTAATACCTCTTTTGCACCTATGTCATACATTTTCTTTGACTCTTTTTCGTTTCTCTGTCTTGCATTGTCAAACTCTGCAAGAAGCCTTTTATATTTATCTTCATTCCCTTGGGCAATTTCCTTTACTTTTTCAAGCTCAAGCATCAGAGCTTTACTTCCTCTTCTGCTTCCCTTAGGAACCGGCTTTGGCTTGGCCGCCATAGCTGCCTCAGGATCGTCTGCAGGTACCTCTTCAACCTCATCAACATTGACATCTGTACCTTCTACTTCAGGCGCTTCGTCAGTAGCTGTGACTTCCTCTGTAGCAACATCCTTAAGCTCCTGATCAGTAACCACTTTCTTTCCTGATTTTCCGCTATTTGATTTAGCCATCATTATTCACCCCTTCACCTTTTTTAAATATCTCATCCAACTCAATCGTAAGATTTTTCAGTGTATTTACTACCTTTTTGTAATCCATCCTTTTGGGACCTAATATACCAATCGTACCCTCGGCTCCTTCCGGCATCTTATATGTGGCTGTTACAATGGAACAGTCTTTCATATTTTGTCCCGGTGCCTCCTCGCCGATATACACCTGAATTCCTGTACCGTCTGCCTTACTTACAGTTTCTTCTATAAGATGTGACAGCTCATTTTTATCTTCAAATGTTTCAAGCAACTCGCTCGTTTGCCTTATATCGCCTATTTCAGGATATTTCAGGATATTTGTGGCACCGCTGGTATAAATTTCCAATTCGTTAGCATCATGTATGGCATCCACAATCCCCGAAAATATGTCCTCAAGTATAGGAGCATACTCACCGGATTGTGCCTTCATAGCCTGAATCATTTCTAAATTGATATCCTCTAATGATGCACCCTGAAGAAATGTATTAAGAAGTATATTAAACTTCAAAACGTCCTCATTATCCAGCTCTACCTTTACATCTATAAGCTTATTCTTGATAATGTTTCCTTCCACTACAATGACAGCTAAAAGATTATCCATGTCAACTCTTGAAAGCTGTATAAATTTCACTGTCTTCTTATACTTGGGTGCCGTAACCATGGTAGCGTAGTTTGTGTTGTAAGCCAGTACCTTGGCAACCTGTTTCAGTAAAAGCTCCATCCTGTCAACCCGTTCCAAAAGCGAGCTTTTTTCTTCCTCCACGTCTCCTTTTTCCTCCATGAGACTGTCAACATAAAATCTGTAGCCCATGTCAGTTGGAATTCTTCCTGCGGAAGTGTGTGGCTGTATAATATAACCCATCTCCTCCAGATCAGCCATCTCATTTCGAATTGTTGCTGAACTTAAATTAAGGTCTGTATACTTTGAAATTGTTCGTGAACCAACCGGCTCACCTGTCTCTAGGTAATTCGCTATAATGGCTTTAAGGATTTTCTTCTTACGCTCATCAAGCTCCATATCATCACCCTTCCTGTTTTGAACATCAGCCTATTCAAAATCGTATTATTAGCACTCATTTAATCCGAGTGCTAATCTATATATGATAATCTATCACTACATATAGTTGTTGTCAAGCATAAAAAATATAATTTTTACATAAAAAAGCTGTCCATCCCATATAGTTCAGACAGACAGCATAAGAATCCAATTTAATTATCACCATACAATATATACTCTAACTCAGCACCATAATAGTCCTTTATCGAATCTAATATCTCTAAGGACAACCCCCTTTTCCCCTGCTCAAGCTTACGGATTGTTTCCACGGATATTCCAATTTCCCGCGCCACCTCAAGCTGTGTTTTTCCGGTTATACAGCGAAGTGCTTTAATCCTCTTTCCGATGGCATTCTTGTCATACATTCACGAATCTCCCCTCTTTTGTAGAATTTTCTGACAGAACATATATGTATAAGAAACTAAAAATCCCCTATTGAATACAAATTATACACCATACTTTTTGTTTTGTCATCATATTAATTTAAAACTTATTTTTCATCAGCACTTTTTAATTCACCATATTTCATTGTAATTTGTGTTTTGCACATATTTGCGATATCTGAATCGTGAGTGACAATTACTACAGCCTTTCCGTTCTCGTTTAACTTCTGGAGAAGCTTCATTACATTGTAGGCATTTTCCTCATCAAGTGCACCTGTAGGCTCGTCTGCCAAGATAAGTGACGGATTATTTACTAAAGCTCTTGCAATGGCAACCCGCTGTTTTTCTCCTCCCGAAAGTTCATTTACAGTCTTTGTTGCATACCCCTGAAGTCCAACCTCAGCCAGATACTCTAGGCAGTGCTTTTTCATTTTACTTACAGGTATTTCATTTGAAAACAACAGTGGCAATGAAACGGCATCCAAAACACTCTGGTATTCCAAAAGTCCAAAATCCTGCAATACAAATCCGATTTTTTTATTTCGAATCACTGCCTTTTGCTGCTGGGTCATATCTTTTACATACTCTCCGCAAAAATAGTAATGACCTGAGGTTTGTGTATCCATGCAGCCGATGATATGAAGCAATGTAGATTTTCCTGCACCAGAGCTTCCTCTTATGGCAATCATATCTCCTTCATCGACACTGAAATCAATCTCATTCAATGCCTTGAACTGGTTCTTTTTACCCTTATTATATATTTTACTAATCTTATTCATTTTAACTAATGTCATACAAGCTTCCTCCACTGTACATTTATATCCTTTTTAAGCAACCGGTTAATCGTGATTACTTCCATCAGTCCACAACATATAGAAATAATAATGCATAAAATAAATGGAAGAACATACACATCATTAAATTCAAATATTCCCATAAATCTTACCATAATAAATGCTACTCCACATCCAAAAAGCAGGGATAGCAGCTGCATAAGCATATACTCTCCTATATAAAATCGCCGCAGATGTCTTATATTTGCTCCACAGAGCATAAACACAATGATTTCCTTTTTCTGCTTCTGAATCATATAGCTCACCAAAATTCCAATTGACAGCAATGCAAAAATAACGATTCCCAGTCCGAGTATAACCGAAGCTTTATAATATTCCACGTTGCCTAACAGCCATTTAAACTCTGTCATATAACTTATATCAGCATCAACATTTATATCTTTAAATGCTTTTTTAATTTTAACCCTGTCACTATACGTAATCGGTTTTGTGCAGGATATTACCATACTGCTTACCGCTTCCGACTTCACTGACTCAACAGATACAATAGCTCCAACAAAAAGCGGTGTGCATCCACATACCACAACATTTGATGTTGCAATTCCTATGTAACCACTGTACATTTCCTCAAGGATGGGCAAAAAAACTGACATGACAATTGCCTCATCAACTTTGAGTGCTTCCGCACCTTTACAAAGCTTTGCTTCATCTCCCGGCTTTACAGCGATGATGTTAAATCCATCTACTTCATTCACAACATATGCTGACATATCATAATCCGGTATATTTTGAATACAATAGTCTTCCACATCTGACAGCTCACTTATGGCAATTGGCTTCTTCAAAAAAATTTCGCATTGCATATATCTTGCTTCATCCTGATTAGATATAATATCATGATAATAATATGTAAGCATCACCTGTGTCGCACCATAAACAAGCATAGTAACTATGATACATGCAATAATCAATTTTCTGTAATGCCTTATGCTTTCTTTTAATAGTTTCCACATATTACTCCTCTTTTATAATCAGTTCCACCGGGTCCAGCTTACGCATTTTTAGCAAAATCGGTATAATTGATATGAGATAAATCCCCAAAACACCTGCAAGAATACCAAACTGGTTTTTCCATATAAATAATATATCTACCTTTAATGACGCACGATAAACAAATGAGCTTCCAAGTAAAAAACCACATACAAAGGCAAATATATTCTGAAGCGACAACAAAACAACAAGCTTGTTCCAGCTCATTCCAAGCATATAGTAAATACCATATTCACGTTGATTTCGAACGATTGACAGGTAATTATGCACAATGACTCCACATATGAATATAATCAGAAGGCAAACATCCAATATCGCAGTATCCATATCCCAGAAAGACATTTTTCTCTTTTGAAGTTCACTCACTAAATTAAGTTCACCGTATTCCTCAAACTCACGAAATGCATCTTTTTTATCTGATATATCAGATTGAGTTGTAAAAATATAACTAACGTTTTTACTACCATACTCATATGCCAACGCATTTTTAGGATTTAGGAACATTGTTTCTCCGTCCACACCGTTTCTGTAATTTCCAGTTACAAAAGCGAAAGGTATAGTGCATACAAAATCATCATATTCATCATATTCTGTCCCTATATTACCATTTTCTTCTAAAAAAACAGGATATCTATTTATTCCTACAACCTCACATTGACAAATAATTTCGCCATCATCATTTTTAATCTCTATTATATCTCCAATTTGATAATATCCTTTATTGCCTAGCAAAATAACCTCATTAGGATTGTCAGTAAAACCTTTTCCCTCTGCCAGATTCCAATTTATATGTGAAGCAAATAGTTGGGACGATGATAAAATATCAGCATCACTCCAAACTTCATCAATTCTAAAAATTCCTGCATCATATATAATATCATCTTTTTTCGGAAGCTTATCTACCGTAATAAAAGGGGTTTCATTATACAATTCATCTTCGTCATATAATACACTTTCATTATAAAATACACCTTCATCAGAATATGACACAATAAAGCAACAGTTTTCCATGTCTTTAAGAAGTTTTATACCTTCCTGTTCATAGCTCACGTTACCTAATGTAAATCCGAAAAAAGCTGTGAACAAACCAATCAGTATAGTATACATGAGAAATGTTCCAAATCGTTCCTTATTCTTTTGAATTAAAAAATATATGTAATTCATTGTTGCTTATCCTTATTCAATTGCATTTTTTATACGTCTTTCATATGCACCACATTTGTTACATTTAAGTGTAAATGTACAATATATTGACATTGCATACACATCCTTGTATTTATTATCAAGATCTTTTCCTTTCTTATTTATTATCTCAAATTTTTCTCCTGATTTGTATATAGTTTTTATTCCATTAAAGTCTTTAGTTGTATATTTCTTTTTCGACGGACTATAATAAAATATATATCCAGTTCCCGCTGTACGACTATTAGTTTTTCTATTCGTAAAACGGTTTCCCTCAACACAAGCATAACAATATGCTTCTGCTCTATCAGTACCAGGTCTTAAATTTCCTGATGTGACTTTAACTTTTGACGTTCCATTATAAAATGCTCTCGCTCCTGCTGTATTTCCGAAAAACACTAATACCATTGTTAATAAACATATTGAAATTCCAATTTTTTTGATTTTCATACTTTTTCTCCCCTATTCTTCTTAATTACATATTTACAAGTTATTATTGTATAATTTTTGTATCCCCCCTTTATTTATGAGCATTTGAATTATAATGCTAAATTTATTACATATTTTGCATTATATTTTCAAAATTTTACATATAATAAAATTATACAACATCATCCCCGATAAGTCACCTCATCACTTTGTACCACTTTTAGTACTTTCAGTACCATTTTTATTACTGTTAGTACCACTTTAAATTATGTTAACCAAATTAACAATCTTGTTTAAAGACATACTTTTCAAATCCTTAAGCCAAAGCAATGAATAAAAATTGCATTATACTCTTCGTTTTGATGTCATAACTTTTATCTTAAATCATATATTATCTCCTGCTTTCGTACCCGTATAAATATAACTGTAATGGCTACCATTTGTGTTACAACCAAAAACAATAAAACATACAAAATATTTCCTGCACCATTTGTAAGAATTACATGTTGCGTCACTTCCGGAAGCAATCGTTTTGATGCAACTGTACTGATAAACACCGATATAACTGCACCAACAATACTTTGCACTATTACCTCAATTATCATAGGGCATATTATCCTTATGTCAGAATGGCCCAAGGTTTTGAGAATTGATATGTTTCTTCCTCTACGTATATATACTAAAATATTTACATAGACGATGATAAACAAATTCATTACCGTAATAAATAGGAAAACCCCATATGTATATACACGGATAGTCATGTTGTTATCCTGCTCTTTTATATATTCAGTCACATAATCATGAAACGAATACTTATATTTCAAAGCACATTGATTCAGCATTTCTGCGGCTTTAATTTCATATCCGTCCTTCACATTTATGCTAATCCTTACAGTTGTATAATCAAATTTTTCCTTAAACATTTCATCAGGAACAATGATGGATATGCCTCTTTGATCATCCCAGTTTTTAAACTTCCCATGCCCTATTATTTTCACTTCCCCTGGGTCGTATGTAATCCCAAAGTCATAGTCATACCTTCCGTCATACTTTAAGGTTTCCGGTAATTCCTTTAAAATTCGGTCATCTCCCGTTAAATAATTGTCAATGACAATCGCGCCTCCCATATTGACAAACTCCTCATATGTCATCCCAGAGTCCGATTCTATCTTATTATTGTACTGTTGTTCACTTACCCCTGCAATCTCACAGTATACAGAATCAGCCTCTTTAAACATAAGCACGTCTTTATATTTTTCATTGATATTATCCCTGCCGACATGGAACACCCCATGTGTATCATAAACCATATCGTAGTATGTAACCCCGGGTATCAGCTTTTCAAACCCGCCCATTAAGCTTATGTCATCGGATAACAAGACAAATTTCGAATCATGTTCCTCCCTAAGAGAAAGTGTGTAGTTTACATACTTATTTACATAAATCAACAATACTAAGCTCAATCCAATCATAATCATTGACGTATAAATACATATTTTTTCAAATGTATAGCTATCCTTGCGGAAATATTTAAATGTAATAAATTTACGTTTATGTTTATTTACTCCTGTCACATTATCAATATATTTTTTTCTCCTGCTCTTGATCATCTCATGAATTCCTGCATTCATGTTTCTTACTATTACAGGCAGGAGTCCGCAAATAAAACCTACCGTGCTTACCGTAATTGCAAGCATGTATGACTGTGCCGTAAACTGCGGCTTAAAATTTTCCAACCTCGTAACGCGCATATTTTGAATGCAGTCAAACAAAAAAGCAGTTAAATACCGTCCGAACAAAGTTCCCATAAGACAGCCAACAACCACTAGAATCAGACATTCAACGAAATACATGCATGAAATATATAAATTGGGGAAACCGAGACTGAGCAGTATTCCCTGCTGTTTATTTCTGCCATGCAGATAGGATGCAAATATATGAAGGCCAAGAATTACGGATGATAAGATCAGTACAACCGCAAAAAAGAAAAGCATTCGTCCTATATTAACATCATCCAAACCTCCATTGCCTTCAAACTCCACTAGATTCAGTTCATCATTTAAAATCATTGTATAACCGGAAAGGAACCCATACTCCTTGTCTCCATGATAAATACTGCTGTCATCTAAACCGAGATACTCTTTTATCTCCTTTAAAGCCCGTAAATACTCTCTTTTTCCGGCACAATGCAAATATATATTGTAGATATCTGCCGCATTTTCACTTTTTATTAATGCGACCTTATAAGTGTCTACCGTACTGTAATCGTAATCATCTAGAATACCCGAAATAACATAGTTGCTTCCATTCAGCTCAATGCTGTCACCTACGTTGTATTTACTTATTATGAACTCATCATTCAGCTTGGCAGTTGCAGATATCGCAACCTCTCCTGCCTGCTCCGGAAATGTTCCTTCCACAAGCTTATACCGATTCATTTGAGTTGAATTGCGGCCACTGTCTAATATAGCGATTTGGGAATCGGTCACACCAATTATCTTTTCAACTCCGATAAGAGTATATCTGTCAGACTTATTGTTAATCCATTTATATGCTTCCTGATTTACTTCATGCAGAATAATATTATATTCCCCATAGGCATCATACGCATTTTCCAAACGCATTTTCTGAAAGGATACATATGTATTAATAACCACAAATATCAGCATTACCGATATACAAATCCCTAGAATAGAGCTTATGGTTTTCTTTTTGTTACCTAGGATATTTCCGATAATTAATTTTAATATCATAAATGTTCTCTCCCCAATCTATTGAGCATCTGTTCTTCCATCAACCAGGCATACATTTACGTCAGCCTGCTTTGCTATATCGTTGTCATGTGTGACCATTATCAGCGTTATATCATACTGGTCCACAACACTTTTCAGTAAATTGACTACACTTTCGCTGTTTTCAGAATCTAAATTTCCTGTAGGTTCATCTGCAAGGATTATCTTTGGACGGTTAATCAGAGCTCTTGCTATCGCTATTCTTTGCTGCTGTCCTCCTGATAATTGCTCCGGATATTTATTTAACAAATCTTCTATATCCAATTTTTCAACTAACTCATCAAAATATTCTTTTTCATATTTTGCAGCAAATTCATTTGCAATTACTATGTTGTCAAAACAGTTAATCACCGGTATGAGCTGAAAAAATTGGAATACAACGCCTATCGTATTTCGTCTGTATTCCCTGATTTCCTTTTTGCTGAATTTAAATATATTCTTTCCATCTACCTCTATGGCACCAGAATTCGGCTTGTCAATTAATCCAATCATATTAAGCAGTGTTGTCTTGCCACTACCGCTCTTTCCGGTAATTGCTATAAACTTTTTTTCCGGCAATTCCAGATTTAAATTATTCAATGCAATACATTTGGCACTGTCTGTTCCATATTGCTTTTTCAGATTTATTATTTTTATCATATAACTGTACTCCCCCTTTGTTATAGATTGTAACTTGTGCAAAAACATCATTTGCTGTCAATTGTTTTTGAATAATTTCATTTTTTGTATTTTAGTTTAACATCCAAAATATAATAAAATTATATAGCAATTTTTACCAAAAATCAGCTAGTTTTTTTGTACCATTATTGGTACTTTAAGTACTATTTTTATTACTTTTCGCCCTACTAAAAGTTATGTAAACTAAATTAGGAACAACCATAACATTGTTCTAATGATTTTGTGCAGTAATCTTTTTTGACAACAAACAAAAAACCGACAGTATACTACTCGTAGCATATACTGCCGGTTTTTTCTAAATTACATTATTTTGCCATGTTTCTATTCATTTAATAGTACAGCTTCTTCTCAAAATAAGCCTTTAAATCTTCTATCTTTATTCTCTCCTGCTCCATTGTGTCTCTGTCTCTTACGGTTACTGCTCCGTCATTTTCAGAGTCAAAATCGTAGGTTACACAGAACGGAGTTCCAATCTCATCCTGTCTTCTGTATCTCTTTCCGATATTACCTCTGTCGTCAAACTCACAGTTGTAATATTTTGAAAGCTCCGTATATATTTTCTCCGCACCCTCATTCAGCTTCTTTGAAAGTGGAAGCACACCTATCTTTACAGGTGCAAGTGCAGGATGGAAATGGAGTACAGTTCTTGTATCACCGCCCTCAAGCTCCTCCTCATCGTATGCAGAGCACAAAAATGCAAGTGTGACACGGTCAGCTCCAAGTGATGGCTCTATTACATATGGCACATACTTTATCTTCTTCTCATCGTCAAAGTAATCCATCGGCTCCTTTGAGGTGTTCTGATGCTGTGTAAGGTCATAGTCTGTTCTGTCAGCGATTCCCCAAAGCTCTCCCCATCCAAATGGGAATAAAAATTCTATATCAGTTGTTGCCTTACTATAGAAGGAAAGCTCCTCCTTGTCATGATCACGATATCTCATCTCGTCTTCCTTCATGCCAAGCTCCTTGAGCCAGTTAATACAAAAATCCTTCCAGTATGCAAACCACTCAAGGTCTGTATCAGGCTCACAGAAAAATTCAAGCTCCATCTGCTCAAACTCTCTCGTCCGGAATGTAAAGTTTCCAGGTGTAATTTCATTTCTGAATGATTTTCCTATCTGACCGATACCAAACGGAATTTTCTTTCTTGATGTTCTCTGAACATTCTTGAAGTTTACAAAAATTCCCTGTGCAGTCTCAGGTCTTAAATATAATGTGGCGGATGAATCCTCCGTAACGCCCTGAAATGTCTTGAACATAAGATTAAATTCCCTTATGTCAGTAAAATTGTGCTTTCCGCAGCTTGGACAGCACACATTCTTTTCTTCAATAAAATTTACCATTTCATCCTTGCCCCATGCATCAACGCTGCCCTCTAAGGCAATACCGTTTTCCTGCATAAAGTCCTCTATAATCTTGTCCGCCCGGAATCTTTCATGACATTCCTTACAGTCAATAAGCGGATCCGAAAAGCTTCCAACGTGTCCGGATGCAACCCATGTCTGTGGGTTCATAAGTATGGCACAGTCAACACCTACGTTGTAAGGATTCTCCTGTATAAATTTTTTCCACCATGCCTTTTTCACATTGTTCTTAAACTCAACGCCCAGATTTCCATAGTCCCATGTATTGGCTAATCCTCCATAAATCTCTGAACCGGGATATATGAATCCTCTTGATTTAGCGAGTGAAACTATTTTCTCCATTGTCTTTTCCATATTATCGAAATCACACCTCTCTTTTGATTTTAATCAAGTCTTTATTTTACATACATTCCACAAATATTTCAAGCCAAAGTAGAAAGAATTTCCAATGACTTGAATTTTTTGTCTACATATTCATTTAAAAAGCTATCTGTTACGCTTACAAGCTCCTTAAGTGCATCATCTGAAAGCGAAAATGAAAACAGTTCTCCCAAAGGTTCCGACTGTATAAACTGCAACGTATAGACAAGCGTGCTGCTTATCCTTCTGGTTGTATTCGTTTTTTTTGCACAGTCCGTACATAACAGACCACCCTGCTTACAGTTAAAATATGTAAGCTCCTTATCCGAACATTTTACGCAGCTATAGCAGTGTATGCCCTGCCCTTCAATATCCATAAGCCTGTTTTCGTACACAGCCTTTATAAGCGTATTTGGCATATGCCCTTTTATAAGAGCCTTTAATGTAACATAAAGCAAATTTAAGTTTTTCACACAGGAGTCGCCCTCCCTTGTATAGTAGGACATAAGCTCACAAAAATAGGATGCGTAGCACATCTTTTCCATGTCCATAGGAAGCTCCTCAAAATACTCGCTTACATCAACCTTATGCAGGTTATAAGACTCCCTTCCCGATGTGACTGTAAAGCTGCCCATAACAAAGCTCTGGCTTGCCGCCCGAAACTGGCTGCCCGGGCGTCTTGCACCATTTGCAAATATGGTTATCTTTCCCCTCTCCTTTGTGAGCACAACAAGCCGCTTGTCATATTCACCTACGAGAGTTGCATACAAAACGATTCCGTTTAGCACAAGTTCTTCTTTCATAGCATATCCCCATTTACCTTTTGTAACAACCTAACGTTCACTTTCCCTATAGCCATAATTTTTCAGCAAAATCTCACTGTCTCTCCAATCCTTCTTAACCTTAACCCAGAGCTTAAGATTAACCTTTGCATCCAGAAGATTTTCCATACTGATTCTTGCTTTTGTACCAATGCTTTTCAGCATGGCACCTTTCTTTCCTATAATGATACCCTTATGTGAATCCCGCTCACATATTATAGTTGCATCTATATCTATCATTCCTCTGTTTCCTGCATCCGAAGTTCTTTCCTTCATGCTGTCCACCACGACTGCTATGCCATGCGGTATCTCCTTGTCAAGCTGTCTTAATGCCTGCTCTCTTATAAGCTCTGCAACAATCTGTCTCTCCGGCTGATCTGTCACAGTGTCCTCATCATAAAACTGTGGTCCATATGGTAGAAGTGATTTTAAGGTCTTTACAAGCTCATCCGTATTTTTTCCCTTCATCGCTGACACTGGAACAATTGCATCAAAGCTACACACATCCTTATAGGTATCAATAGCCTCAAATATTTCCTTTTCCGCAACCGTGTCCGTCTTATTGATTACAAGCACAATCGGTGTTTTTACTTTACCCAGCACCTCTATAATATGCCGTTCTCCTGCACCTATAAATGTTGTTGGCTCCACAAGCCACATAACTGCGTCCACCTCAGACAAGGTTCCGTGAGCAACACTCATCATATACTCGCCCAGCTTATTTTTCGCTTTATTGATACCCGGAGTATCAAGGAATACAATTTGTGCCTCCTCATCCGTATAAACAGTCTGTATCCGGTTTCTCGTTGTCTGCGCCTTATTGCTTGTTATGGCAATTTTCTGCCCAATAAGCCTATTCATAAGTGTAGATTTTCCGACATTGGGTCTGCCAATGATAGCAACAAATCCAGATTTGTATTTATCTGTCATTCATATCTCCTTTGTAATTAAAACACGCTTGCCACAGTCTTAAAGTTATCCTTTGCAGACTCCAGCTTATTTTCATTTCCTATAACACAGATTACGTCCTGACCAACAGCCGCCTCAACATACGGGGCAAGCTCTCTTATACTATCTACTGTGGATGAAAGTACCTGATCACGCTCTTTCTGCAAATCCTCATCCGTCACACCCATAAGATATGCGGCAAAGGAAAATGCTCCCTCTGCTGATGGTGTAAGCGGTGAATCAAGCTTGCTTATTGCTCCGATAATGTATTTTGTCATATCCCTGTCGTCCGCATCAAAGCTTTTCACATAGGACGGAGCTTCCTTGTAAATATTGTAGGTCTCCATAAGGTTAGGGTCTCTGTAGGAGGTAAAATATGCGTTACCGCTTCTCGCAAAAGCACACATACAGCCATACGCGCCACCCTTTACACGTACGTTCAGCCACAGGTAATCATATGAAAATATAGATTGAAGGACATATAAATCACCCCGGAACTCCAATCCCTTTTCCTTGTAATTGCCGGCTGTTGCCACATACTGAACCTGACTTGCCGTTTTAAAGCCCTCGTTGAAAGACTTTGGTTCAATAACCTCAGGATTATCAAAGGAAGCACGTGTTGAAAGCAGGTTTGAAAGCTTTGTTACGGATTTCTTAAGCATTTCCTCCGGATTTTTATCAGAGGTATATGAAATTGTAAGTCCTCCACGTCTTAAGACCTCTCCCAAAACAGACTTTAATGTCGTCGAAAGCTCATCATATACATTTTCAAAATCCTTATCAAGTCCATCTAAGAATTTATAGAAATCCACGCCCTCTGTCAGTTCCTTTACAACACCTATCGGAGAAATATATGACAGTGCCCTTCCTGCTGCTGTCAGGTGACCTGACGCAACAAGCTCGTTCTTCATGTTTACCCTTGTCTCCGAAATAATTTCCTTCAGCCTCTTTTTATCGTCAATTTTTGATGAGAACAAAATTTCATTTATAAGCTCCATTGCCACGTCAAGCTTATCATCCAACATTTTTGCATTGACAATAAAATGAACATTTATCTTATCAAGCTCCTTTGTATTTGATACTGTCGTACCAAATCCAATACCACCTGTCTGCAGATTAATCTCATTGGCAAGGTCGTTATAACTGTAATTTTCAGTATCAACATATTTAAATATTTCAGTCAACAAAGCAATGTATGGATATTTATTATAATCAATATCTGATATATCAAAATTCAAGTTTACATAACTTATTCCGTTGGTAAAAATATTATGACTTACAATCTTGACCATTTCTATTTCTGAAAATTGATTATTCAGCTTTCTTGCCTTTCTGTCTATATCCGAAATCTCCAAAAGCGGAATTGTTCTGAGCTCCTCCGGCGTACTTGGTGCGCTTTGATATTCTTTAAGTGCATCCGCATTTTTTGCTATGTCATCAAGCTGTTCCTTTGTAAGTGTTTCCTTATATTTTGCAAGCTTAGCCTTTTCGTTTTCCATTATTACATTGTTAAGCCCCTTTTTCGGCACAAGCATCGCATAGGTTTTATTTTTATTTTCAATAATATAATCCTTTATAAGCTTTTCAAAATAGCCGTTTTCCACATCAGCCTTAAGCTCATCAAAAATCTCATTTAATGAAAATGTGCTAAGTGCCTCATTATCATCATAAAGCCATGTCGAAAACGCATTAAGACCAAGCATAAGTCCCTTCGGATATCTTCCGAAATTTCCCTCCTTATGCTTGAACTCATAGTAATTAATTGCTGCAAGGAATGACCTTTTGTTAATGCCATCCTTTACAATTGCCGACAATGTATCTTCAATTGTTTTTATAAACCGTTCCTCATCAGACTCATTTGCATTTTTAGCAATAATGGAAAATGTCGGCTGTTTGATTCCATCATCATAAGATGAGAAAACATCCATTCCAATCCCTGCATCAATGAGGGCCTTTTTCAGAGGTGCGCCCGGTGCATCAAGCAGTGCATGTTCAATTACGGAAAATGCCATGCAAAGCTTTTTGTCCGTACTCTTTCCAACTCTTACGTTGTAGGTAAGATATGTGTTATCACTCTCATCCTCCGCATCTGCAAGTGAATATTCCTCCTTTAAATGCTTTGGCGCATCAAATTCCGCTTCATCCGTCAGTTCAGAATCTATACTCAGATAATCATATGAGGAAAGATACTCTTTATCTATAAATTCAAGCTCTGCAGCTGCATCCATATCGCCATACAAATAAATGTAGCTGTTGCTTGGGTGATAATATCTTCTATGGAAATCAAGAAATGTCTCCCTGTCAAGGTCTGTAATATACACAGGATCTCCGCCTGACTCATAGCCATATGCAGTATGCTCATGAAGTGATTTCTCAATTACACGGTAAAGCTGCTGTTCCGGAGATGAAAATACCCCCTTCATTTCATTAAAAACAACACCATTATACTTTAGCTCGCCCGTCTCACTGTCAATTTCATAATGCCAGCCCTCCTGCTGCATAATCTCCTCCCTGTCATATATATTCGGATAAAATACAGCATCAAGGTAAACGTGCATAAGATTGTGGAAATCCTTTTTGTTTAAGCTTGCCACAGGATAAACCGTTTTGTCCGAATAGGTCATTGCATTTAAGAATGTGTTTAATGAGCCCTTACAAAGCTCCACAAATGGGTCCTTAGCCGGAAATCTTTTTGAACCACACAAAACAGAGTGCTCCATAATATGAGGTATTCCCATATCATTTTCCGGAGGTGTCCGGAAGCCTATGGTAAAGACCTTATTGTTATCATCGTTACACACAACAAGCACCTTTGCTTTCGTCTTTTTATGACAAAGGACATATCCTGTTCCCTTAACCTCAGGTAAATCCTGCTTTTCAACCAATTCATATGCCGTTAGATTTTCTAATTTCAAAATACATACCTCCAATTCTGTTTTAATTTTATTTTTTCAGAGTCTCCACCCTGCTTTTGTTACAAGTAAAATATATATATTATACCACTTTTTTGCCCCGGCTAATTCCCGTTTCTTATCCCTCATGAAAAAAGCTGTGCCGACTTTGAGCAGTTACAGATACATTTTCATAATTTAAACTCCACCACAGATTTTATATCCTGCTTCTCCTGCCCCGTTATCTTAACAATAAATCTTTGTCCCGAATCCGTTTCCTCACATGCTGTTGACAAAAGCAGCTTTTCTCCATATCTTGACTGACTTTTATATTCCACTCTTATCCTTTTTACATGTGCATCTGACGGAACATATTCATTGGCAATCTGAATGTATTTTGCATTGCCCATATGACCATTGAAGTCAATATACGCCTTTCTGACAGGCAATAGTTCCATATCCTCAAATTCAGCCGGCAGCTTGATTTTTCTGCTAAGCTCCTCCATTTGATACCGTTCCTCAATATCATACCCCTTCGTATCACATTCCTCAATCCTTATCGGTTTGCCGGAATTTGTATCGACAAGACTCCAGACAGAATCGGCACACACAATATCCTCTCCATCACTGTCCGTTATAACCACATTTCTATATCCCATTGATGAAGAAAAGCCATATGGCCATGTCTTAACAACAATATTTTCAAAAAGTGCAGGGTATCTTTTGATATATATGTTCCAACCTATTGCAAACCAAGCCCTTTTTGTTTTTTTCATATAGTCCACGCCCTTACCAATAGACTCCGAATTTATATTAATACAATCCTGCATTGCATTCATAATTCCTTCTACGGACATATTTGATTTCTCGTCTATATCTGAATATAAGATTTTCTTATTATATATATACATATACTGCCACTCCCAAAATAAGCTTTCTATTTTTTGTTATACGTTCTTAATTATAATCAAAAAAGCACTCCACATCAACCGAAAGTTGACGTGGAGCACTTAATTCGTAAAGGCATTTTTTATTGCGTGGGCTGTGCCGGATTTTAATATCCCATTCCACCCATACCGCCCATACCACCTGCTGGCATAGGAGGAACATCTTCTTTAATATCGGCTACAACAGACTCTGTAGTAAGAAGTGTTGATGCAACAGATGTTGCATTCTGAAGTGCTGTTCTTGTAACCTTAACAGGGTCAATTATACCTGCTGAAATCATATCAACATACTCTTCCTTGTATGCATCAAATCCAACACCTGCATCAGATTCCTTAACCTTGTTGACAATTACAGCGCCCTCAAGTCCTGCATTTGCAGCAATTTGCATCAGTGGGGACTCCATTGCCTTGCATACAATCATTGCACCTGTCTTCTCGTCACCAGTAAGAGTATCAGCAAGTGCCACAAGCTTCTTTGTAGCATGAATATAAGCTGAACCACCACCTGCGATGATTCCCTCCTCAACTGCAGCTCTTGTAGCATTTAATGCATCTTCCATTCTAAGCTTAGCTTCCTTCATCTCAGTCTCAGTAGCAGCACCAACTCTGATAACGGCTACACCACCTGCAAGCTTTGCAAGTCTCTCCTGAAGCTTTTCCTTATCAAACTCTGAAGTTGTCTCAGTAAGCTGGTTCTTAATAAGATTTACTCTTGCCTCAATATCCTCCTTTGAACCATATCCGTCAACAATTACAGTATTTTCCTTTGCAATCTTAACGCTCTTTGCACGACCAAGCATTTCCATTGTTGTTTCTTTAAGGTCATATCCAAGCTCCTCGGAAATAACCTCACCGCCTGTGAGAATAGCAATATCCTTAAGCATTTCTTTTCTTCTGTCGCCATATCCCGGTGCCTTAACACCAACTACAGAGAACGTACCACGGAGCTTATTTACAATAAGAGTTGTAAGTGCCTCTCCTTCAATATCCTCTGCAATAATAAGAAGCTTTTGTCCCCCCTGAACAATCTGCTCAAGAAGAGGAAGTATATCCTGAATATTTGAAATCTTCTTATCTGTTATAAGAATGTATGGATCATCAAGCTCTGCAACCATCTTCTCCATATCAGTTGCCATATATGCTGATACATAACCTCTGTCAAACTGCATACCTTCAACAAGATCAAGTTCAGTCTTCATTGTTTTTGACTCTTCTATCGTTATAACGCCATCCTTTGAAACCTTTTCCATAGCGTCTGCAACAAGCTCACCAACACCATCATCACCGGCAGAAATAGATGCAACTCTTGCAATCTGATCCTTGCCATTTATGCTCTGGCTCATTTCTGATATGGCATCAACAGCAGCATCACATGCTTTCTTCATTCCCTTTCTGAGAATAATAGGATTCGCTCCTGCTGCAAGATTTTTCATTCCCTCGTTAATCATTGACTGTGCAAGAACCGTTGCTGTAGTAGTACCGTCACCTGCCACATCATTTGTCTTTGTGGCAACTTCCTTTACTATCTGTGCACCCATATCCTCAAATGCATCCTCAAGTGTAATCTCCTTTGCAATTGTAACACCGTCATTTGTAATAAGCGGTGTACCAAATGACTTTGCAAGTACAACATTTCTTCCCTTAGGTCCAAGAGTAACACTCACTGTATCTGCAAGCTTATTTACGCCTTCCTCTAAAGCCTTTCTAGCCTCTGCTCCAAACTTAATTTCCTTTGCCATTTTGCCTATGCCTCCTATAATTTATAATTTCTAACACCGTAGTATATATGCTCACATACTATTCAACAACTGCAAGAATATCAGCCTGCTTCACGATTATATACTCATCCTCTCCAAGCTTAACCTCAGTTCCTGCATATCTTGAATATATAACCTTATCTCCTACCTTAACTTCCATAGGAATCTTTTCTCCATCAACAATTGCTCCAGGGCCTACTTCAACAACCTCGGCATACTGTGGTTTTTCCTTTGCCTGTGATGGAAGTACAATACCTGACTTTGTAGTTTCCTCTGCAACTGACTGCTTTAATACAACTCTGTCTCCTAATGGTAATAGCTTCATCCTAAATTCCTCCTAATAATTATATTCTGTTTTTAGCACTCACTTCTTTTGAGTGCTAACATAAATACTATTTTAATCCATTTATGGAAAAAATCAACCCCTAAATTTAAATTTTACAAAATAGACACATTTTACTTTCCTAATCCAATCTCACGTCCATATGTAAACAAATACTGCTGTGCATATCCTGCATGATTGCCGTAAAGCTCACACGCAAACTTCTCTATAACATCCTTCTTTGTATCCTTATGAAAATACATATCCTCCATAATTCTTTTCATCCAGACATCAACAGGAAAGGCTGCTGTAAATCCAAGTCCAAACAACAATACACAATTCGCAACCTTTTCTCCCACTCCCTTTATTTCCATGAGAAGAAGCCTTGCATCATTAAAGTTTAAGGTACAAAGCAGTTCCCTGTCTATTTCACCATTGTATATCATTTGGACAGCTTGTCTTATATATGGAGCCCTGAATCCAACCTTGCATTCTCTAAGCTCATCCTCACTGACCATATTTAGTTTATCTACTGTTGGAAAAGCATGCACTCTTCTTCCGTCATTCAGTATGATTTCTTCCCCATATTTTTCAGATAACATGTGAACAATCTGCTTAATGTGAGGTATCTGTTTGTTTTGAGAAATAATAAAGGATATAAGTGTTTCAAAAAAATCCTGTCTTAATATTCTTATTCCACTATGATTTGCAATTACATCCTTGAGGCGTTCGTCAGCATTAATTATACATTTCTTAATTGCGCCATAATCTGTATCCAAATCAAAGTAGTTTCTCCAGACAAGATTAAAGTCATCCATTGATGTATCATATAAAATAAAACTTCCCGGCTTTGACAGTTCACTATCCTTACACTGCCTTATATGTAAATATTTACCATATGCAACAAGCTCATACTCTTTCGGTGCAAGTCTTGTAAAGTGGAAGCACTGCCCGCATTCCATCGTGTCTTCAATATCAAAATCCATTATATCCTCAAGTATCAAATCATTATCTCTGCAATATATATGCATATTCACTAAGCTCCTCAAATATTCATCCAAAAAAGCTGTTTTTTAAATTGGACCGGTACATATTCTGCACCGGTCCAATTTTCACCTGTCAATATTTGTATTTTAACCTATCTGTTCTTACTTATCAGTTTCCTGTTCTGTTAAAATATCCGTGTCTGAAGTATTGTTTTCAACCTCATTTTCTTCTGCTGCTTCATTTGCCTCAACAACATTACTTTCCCACTTAGCATAAAGCTTAATGTTCTTTGGCTTATCAGCGATAGTATCCGTAGAAAACTCTGTTTTCAAATCTGCATCAATGTACCAACCCGCAAAATCATATCCCTCTCTCTTTGGAGCATAAATCTTAAAGCTAGTCTCTACATTATAGCTTTCCGGATTTTTCGCATTGTTAGTTCCGCCATTTAATACATATGTTATTTTGTATTCATGTACAGTCCACTGGGCATACAGCACTACAACAGCATCCTGATTTTTGGAAAGATGTGCTGTTGCATCATCTCCGACTCCCACAAGTCCTGTATCAGCAATAGCTGTCCCCTTTCCATTTGCAGATGTATTCCAGCCTGCAAAATCATAGCCAGCTCTCTTATAAGAATTTGCTCTTAATTTCTTTGCATTGTTGCCATATCGGAAACTCTGGTCAGCCATACTTCCGCTTGTACATCCGTTTCCATCAAATCTTATGCTGTAAACATTACCTATCCATTTTGCATAAAAGGTCTTGTTGCCGGTACTTCCTGAATTTATACCGGAAGCTGCCTTCTTGTATGCCGCATCACTAAACCATCCGACAAATGTATATCCTGTTTTTTTCGGTGCATTAAGCGTAATAGTTTGTGACTCAATCGTATAGTTTGACGGATTTGCCGAGCTGTTTTTTCCTCCGTCCAAAACGTAGCTTATCGTATATATGGTAGGTGTCCACTGTGCATAAAGAGTAACCTGTCCGTTCTTCTTTGCGGAAGCCTTTATACTTGCCTCATCTGCATAGGACTTTCCACTTCCATCTGCCTTTGAATTCCAACCTGTAAATGTGTATCCTTTTCTCTTATACTCATTTTCAGGAAGCGTATAGGTTGCCACATCAGCCTGCTGGAAATTCGTATACATATAATTCATATCAACGTTGCCTATGATACCTGCAACAGATCCCGATGAGGAATACTGCCATATATCATGTTTTCCGCCGTATTGACATATGTTGTAATACTGGGCAACCCATCTTGTGTACCCCGTTACTGTCGGAAGATAACGATTCCACCATGTAGTATTAGCATACACTCCAAACATGTATCCTGCATTTTGTATTATGTTGCCGATAACCTCACATGCCCTAGCCGCATAGCCTTCCGTTCCCGGCTCCTCACAGTCAAGATATACAGGAAGCGAAACCTTCCTTCCCTTAAGAAGTCTTAAAATGTGTGCCGCCTCACTCTTTGCCCTGCTATCATTTGTGGCATAAGAATATAAATAAACTCCATATGGAATTCCAAGCCGCTCACACTCAGTAGCATTTCTCACAAATTCATAGTCATCCTGATAGGTGTAGTCCATTCCGTAGCCACACCTTAAAATAACCGCATCTACTTTATTCTTAACCGAATTCCAGTTTATATTTTTTTGCCACGAGGAAACATCAATGGCATTTAAATAATCCTTGGAATTTGCTATATCATATGTCGTTCCAACAACACTTGCAGTGTACGTCTTCATGGAGCCACTTGTACTTCCGTTACCATCAAAGGTATATGTGAACTTATTTGGCGTCCATTTTGCATAGAAGGTTTTATTTCCTGTCTGGCCTACGCTTATCTTAGTAACCTTGGTTTTCCATGTAGATTCCTTGTACCAGCCTGCAAAAGTATAACCACTTCTTGTCGGTTCCTTAAGTGTAACCGCTTTGTTTGTATAATAATGATCGGCTGCACCCGTAGCACTTTTTCCGCCGTTAAGCTTGTATGTAATTGTGTATCTTATTGGCTTCCACTGTGCATACAGCACCCTTGTTCCCTTATGCTTGCTATAAAGATTTTTAACCTTTGCACCATCAGCATATGCTTTTCCCGAACCATCAGCCTTTGTGTTCCAGCCATTAAATTTATAGCCCTTCCTTGTATACGTGCACTTCGGCAATATATAATATTTACTGTATGTATAGCCCTTCCTTTTCATTGCAGTACTCTTACTGCCGTTTAAGTCAAACTTCACATAGTATTTATTTGGTGTCCATTTTGCATAGAAGGTCCTGTTTCCAGTGCTGCCACTGTTTATTTTTGCAGCCTGTTTTGTAAGCTTTTTATCTCTGTACCAGCCATTAAATGTATAACCTGTTTTTGTTGGTTCAGCAAGAGTTATCCTTTTACTCGTTATATAATAATAAGATGGATTTTTACTGTTATTTTTTCCACCGTCAAGCTCATACACAATCTTGTATTTTACCCTTTTCCACTGTGCATAAAGAATTTTCGTTTCCCCATTTACAGTAGCAAGGTTTCTTACATTTTTACCATCTGTGTAGGACTTTCCCGACCCGTCTGCCTTTGTATTCCATCCCACAAACTTATAACCTTTTCTTGTAAAAGAATTAGCTGGAAGTTTTTTATATTTGCCATATGTGAAAGAAATCTTCTTCATGGAACCATCGGTACTTCCGTTTCCGTTAAATCTCACATAAAACTTATTTGGTGTCCATTTTGCATAAAAGATTTTTTTTCCTGTACTGCCACTGTTTATTCTTGTAACTTTTTTTGTTAAACTTTTGTCCTTATACCAACCCTCAAACGTATAGCCCTTTTTCACCGGGTCAGCAAGAATTATTCTCTTACTCGTAATGTAGTAATAGGATGGATTCTCACTATTATTTTGTCCACCATCAAGATTGTATACTATCTTATATTTTGTTTTCTTCCACTGTGCATATAATTTAACTTTCCCTTTGTTCTTATCTGTAAGATTTTTTACTGCACTGTTATCTTCATAGGTTTTTCCGCTTCCGTCTGCTTTTGTATTCCAACCGGTAAATGAATACCCCTCTTTATAAAATTCATTTTCTACCAGCTTAGCTTTTTTCCCATATGTAAACTTCTGTCTGGCCATGTCGCCATCCGTTGCACCATTTCCATCAAACACAACATAATATATAATGTTAGCATCAGGACTTACAGACTGAGTTACACTTTCATTCTCAACGGCAGCTTCCTCTGTGGCAACTGCTTCTTCATCTATATAAGAAGTGGCATCACTGTCCGTTGCTATTGCAGTATCTCCTCCATCAGACATAGCATGGCACACTCCCACATCTGCCATCCCAAAAGAACCCAGCACAATAGCTGCAGTTACTATGGCTCCAACAATCTTTTTAAATTTAATCATATAGTCTCCCTTATCCACGGTAACCTTAAACACGGAAATTATCCATTGTTCTTTGTAAGGTTCCAATACTATTCAAAACATCCTCTGTCTCTTCCGACATATTCTCACTGGAATATGTGATATTCTGTAAATTCTGATTTACATGCTCCATTGCCTGAGACAAATCATCCTGTGCGATTCTGATAGCGGTCAATGTAGATTTTATATTTTGTGTAAATGAACTTAAATCCTTTGCACTGTTGCCGACCTCATCGCTCATTCCAACATAATAGTCTGCATCCTGCCTATAGCTTTGTGCCATAGACTCAAATTTATCATAATCCTTAAGAACAGTACCATCAATAAACACCAAAATATTGTCGCTTTCTTTTGAAAGCTCGCTTACACTTTCTAATACCTTTGATGTAAGCTCATTTACCTTGCCAATTTCTTTTGCAGTGCTTTCACTCAGCATCTTTATTTCTTCTGCTACAACCGCAAAGCCCTTTCCTGCCTCTCCTGCCCTTGCCGCTTCAATAGAAGCATTAAGTGCAAGAAGATTTGTCTGTGCTGCTATTCCCTGAATAGCGGCAGAAACCTCTGTAATCTGTTGTATAACCTTTGTGTCCTCAATTGCAGACTGCAATCTTTCCCTACTGTCATTTACAACATCTAAGGCATTTTCTTTCCTTTGTATAAGCTCCGGTACAAGCTTATCTGCTCGATCAATAACCTCTGTAGAACGGGCTGTCATATCCCGTGCTGTGCGCTCAAATCTACCTATTGCTTCTACTGCTAACGTGCAAGTATCATCAATATTTTTTATACTTTCTGTCTGTGTATCCACATTTGCACCGGTCTGTTCCATTGCAGCGCTTATGTCCATAATATTATCACTTATGGTTCCTACCTTTTCACTTGCACTTTTCATCTTTGTATGAATCGTGTATGATTCACCCTTTGTCTGTCGTATAATACCTATAAATTGATCCTCAAGCTCACTGATCAGATACTTGATTTCCTCCACCTCATCCTTTTGAGCTACACATTTTTCCTCTCCTATTACTTTTTCTCTTATAAAAGCTTTCAGTGTATCTATAGGTTTAAAGGTTGTCTTTACAGTACCGGAAAGAAGTACCAGAACTACACAAAGTACTATGATTCCCACAATCGTAACAACTATAATATTTCTTATTAAACGTCTTGATATCACGTCTTTAAATTCCAAAACACCAAATGTCCATCCTGTAGCTTTAATCGTTGCTGTATTTATTAGCTTACGGCTGCCGTCATAATCCGTAATTTCTGATACACTTTCTATATTTACTCCTAAAGCATCCGAAAGAACTGTATTTCCATCCTCATTTGGAAGAAACGCTTCATTTTCATGTGAAATTACATTTCCATCCGCATCCAGCAAAAAACCCTGTATATCATCGCTACTTCCAACATTATTGACAAGCTCTGTCAATGTATCTATTGTTATATCTGCCAAAAGTACTGCCTGCTCTCCATCAATAATAAGTGGCTCTGCAATACTTACAATCATTTGTCCACTGGCAAAATCTTTATATGGAGCTGTATATATAAGCCCATTCTCCTCAATCGCCTGTATCCACCAACCTCTTGTTGTAGGGTCAAGATCAAGTGTTGAATGGTCAGCAGGAAATACTCCTCCATCATAACCAAAACATACATAGTACATAAGAGCGTACTGGTTATCCTTTAAATTCGCTTCCAGATAATCCATAATAAATTCCGTATCCTTGTTATTCATATATGCAACAGCATTTCGCAATGTATGTACTATATTTCCCTGCTCGGTAAGCCATTCATCAACAACATCAGCATTACTTTCTGCCTGTGCTTTAACAAAGTCCTCTGCCTGTGATGTCATATTGTTTTTCAATGAATTAACACTTACAACCTCACATATTACAATTGTTAAAACCAAAAATAATGCTGTCTGAAATGTAATTCTCCCCCTAATTGTTTTTATCAGGCTGTTCATAATATACCTCCTCGTTATTTACATTAAAAAAATAATAATGTCTTTCAATAATTCACTTTATCTAAATTATAATACCACAATATTGACATTACTTCAAATCATTTAACACAATTCCTCCTATGCCACCATCGTTTTAAATCCCCTATTTACATTTAGTGGAAATATATACTATACTGTTTTTGTAAACTCATATTTTTCTGAAATACGAGAGGAGAATTTTATGGCAGAAAAACTGTACACGATACCTGTTAATGATGCGTTTGACTCTGACTGTGAATGTCCTATATGCGCCATGCATCGTGATTTAGAGCAAAATGCAGTTGAATATACTATGGGTCCAAGCTACATGGAGGATGATAACCGCGCTATAACAGACAAGCTTGGATTTTGCAGTCATCACATGCGCATATTATATTCAGATAAAAATAAGCTTGGTCTTGCTCTTATGATGAAAACCCATACAGACAAAACTATAAAAGATTTAAAAGCTATAAGCGCAAACAAACCGGTTTCTTCAGGAGGGCTTTTTAAAAAGGCTCAATCCTCCTCTGTCAGTGAATACATAAATAAACTTAACGAAAGTTGTTTTATTTGTGACAGAATCGAAGGGACATTTAACAGATATATAGATACTATATTTCACCTGTGGAAGACAGAGTCATCCTTCAAGGAAAAATTCATGGCATGCAAGGGGTTTTGCACAAAGCATTATGGTATTTTGTATGACTTTGGCGGTACAAAGCTCTCCAAGGACGCATACAGTGAATTTCTTGACGCACTGAATAAGGTATATTTTGATAACATGGAGCGGGTAAACAGCGACATTGGCTGGTTTATAGATAAGTTTGACTACCGCTATAAGGATGAGCCTTGGAAAAATGCAAAAGACTCCATTCCGAGAGGCATTATAAAAACAAATTCCACAATTATAGAATAAAAAAGCAGGGCTGTTGTACGAATTAACACAACAGCCCTGCTTTTATTTTATTTAACCAACAGAAACCTGCTTATCGCCCTTTTGGTTCATTTCCTTACTCCTTAGAAATTCCCTGTAATCGACAAGCTTGCCCTCATATATGAGCTCTAAGTCCTCCCACACTCTGAAGTCCTCCGGCCTTGCAAGTCCCGGTTTTTTATCAAACATTTTAACCCCCGACTTGTCAAGAATATAATATACAAACTGTGAACAAAAATAATTGTATTTTCTCTCAACAGCCTTATTAAACATTACTCCGAATATACCTATATAGTTATATTTATACGCTCCTTTATTTGCCTTGAATTTTTCAAGATTTTTGCGAAGGCTCTTGTACTGTGCCGTTGTTATTCTAAGCCGCGCAATCCTGCATTTGGTGTCGACATCTCTTCCAAAAACTCCTGTTGTAATATCCTCTGTAATAAACCCACAGTTAAATGGATTTTTAAGCTTTTTTCTTGCAAAGCTGTACATCTCATTTAACTCTATATCCATTGCCAGTGACGTGTGGGCATAAGGCTCCTTCGTCCACATCTTAATAACATTTGACGGCAATGTTGATGTCTTGGATATAACAATGTAAACACTACGGTTTTTTTCCGTTTTATTTTTCTTATTTACCTTTTTTATATTTTTCTTATTTTTATTAGAAGCGTTCATTTGTCCCATTCATATACACCTCTGGATATTTTGACTACTACTGTTCAACAGATTCACTCTTCATTTCTGCCTTAATCTGTTCTCTTAAAGTAAGTGCCTGATCCTTAAGTCTGTCTGAAACCTGACGGCTGACAATAACACTTGACACAAGCTTTCCTGCTTCCTCATATTTCTTTAACCTTCTTGCAAGCTCAGCCAATATGTATTTAACCGTATTTTCATCCATACCCGCTATAGGCAGAGGCTCTTTTGAAAGTGCAGCTGAAAATGAGTCATAAGCAGTTTCCATACATTCAAGTTCCTCACTTTGAAGCTGCTTTAATTTTTCCTCATCATGAACTGTGTCACTTTCCCTAAGCCCTCTATAGAGCCATGACATTTTAAGGCATAAATAACCTCTCTCGCTGTTTTTTGCATTCTTTACTATTGCACAAACAAGTGCCAGTTTAAATCTGAATATGGCATCCTCATATGAGAAAATTGTCGATGAATTATCTAAGCCCGAAAAATGGCTTCCAATTTCATCACGTATGTCCATCATTTGTCTGGTCGTAAGCTTTCCGTAATATCTCGTAAGTGATGAATAACCACATTTATCACATGTAATTACATCATATTTCAATGGATCCATAACCTCATATCTTGGTCTTAAATCCATATCCTTGCCTGCCAACTTAAGCTTACCGGCACGAACACATTTTGATGTAAATGACGAATCACATATCGGACATATATAATGCTTATCATATATACAATCTTCCTCGGTGAGTTTAGGCGTCTTTACTTTTTTTGCTTCACCATCCTTCTGTGTAGCTTGTGCTTCCTCCTTTAATACCTTGGCATTTTTATATTTGCCAAGTCCAAAACTTTCTAACCCTGACAATAACCCCATCTTATATCCTCCTAAACATTTTTTGCACCTACTGTGCATTTGGTTTGTATGAACTTTTTAGTGAAACAATCCTGTTAAACACCAATTTTTCACTAGTTGTATCCTTAACATCCACACAGAAATATCCATGTCTCAAAAACTGAAATGAATCTCCCTTATTCGCTTCCTTAAAAGCTGCCTCAAGCTTACAATTATTTAAAATTGTAAGCGAGTTAGGATTATAATTCAAGGTTCCGTCACTGTTAAGCTTTCCTTTTTCTTCGTCCACTATATTTTCGTAAAGTCTGACTTCTGCATTCACTGCGCTTTCTGCACTGACCCAATGTATCGTTCCCTTTACCTTGCGGCCCTCAAAACCAGAACCGCTTCTTGTCTCAGGGTCATAAGTACAGTGAACCACTGTCACATTTCCATCTGCGTCTTTTTCAAAGTCAACACACTTTACAAAGTAAGCACCTTTCAGTCTTACCTCATTTCCCGGAAAGAGCCTGAAATATTTCTTTGGGGGAACTTCCATGAAATCCTCTCTTTCAATATAAAGCTCCCTGCTAAATGCAACCTTTCGGCTTCCTGCGTCCGGATTTTCCTGATTGTTATCTATATCAAAGTATTCAACTTGCCCCTCTGGATAATTGTCTATAACAAGCTTTATCGGATCAATCACCGCCATCATACGATTGGCTTTCATTTTTAAGTCTTCTCTTATACAATATTCAAGCATTGCATAATCTGACTCTCCCTGAGATTTTGCAACCCCGGAAAGCTCCATAAACAATTTTATTGACTCAGGAGTAAATCCTCTCCTCCTGAGTGCAGCTATCGATACAAGCCTTGGATCATCCCATCCATCAACTATGCCATCCTCAACAAGCTGCTTGATATACCTTTTTCCTGTAACAACATTTTTGAGATAAAGCTTTGCAAACTCTATCTGCCTTGGCGGACATTCATATTCAAGTTCTGTTACAACCCATTCATAAAGTGGTCTGTGATCCTCAAATTCAAGGGTACATATAGAATGTGTGATTCCCTCTATGGCATCCTCAATAGGATGTGCAAAATCATACATCGGATAAATGCACCACTTGTCCCCTGTTCTATGGTGAGACATTCTTGCTATTCGGTAAATAACAGGGTCCCTCATGTTCATATTTGGAGATGCCATATCTATTTTTGCCCTAAGAACCTTTGCACCATCTTCAAATTTACCATCCTTCATATCCTCAAAAAGCTGAAGATTTTCTTCAACGGTTCTGTTTCTATATGGACTGTTTTTTCCTGGCTCTGTAAGTGTACCCCTATACTGCCTTATCTCATCCGGTGTAAGATCGCAAACATATGCCTTTCCTTTTTTTATAAGCTTCTTTGCAGCCTCATACATATCATCGAAATAGTCTGAAGCAAAATATACCTTGTCACCGAAATCTGCTCCAAGCCACTTTATATCACTAATAATTGACTCTACAAACTCTGTCTTTTCTTTTGTCGGATTCGTATCATCAAATCTAAAGTTGAAGGTTCCACCATATTCTTTTGCAAGTCCATAATTCAAAAGAATTGACTTCGCATGACCTATATGAAGATATCCATTTGGCTCCGGAGGAAATCTCGTCATTACCTCTTTATATCTTCCTTCCCTAAGGTCATTATCTATCTCCTGTTGTATAAAGTTTCTTGAAGTTACTTCGCCATCCATAATTTATGTGCTCCCTTTCCTGTCCCAAGCGACTTATGGCAGTCATATTTCTTAGAACCATATTGCATGCTTATACTAGCATTAATCAGCTTATCCGTCAATCTTGTTTTCGTTATTCTCTTTATTTACCTCTTTTGGTTTATTTATTATTGGTAAAGCAATTTCAGGAACTACAATGTTGTTATTTCCATCTTTTTTGTCATTTTTTTCATTTTCATCTTCAGAATCTTCCTTATTTATTTCTTTTTCCTTATCATTTTCCATATTTTTTTTATTTTCAACAACTTTTTCATTCGATAAAGTATTTCCATCTTCATCGACTTCTTCCGTTTCATCCATTTGTGCCTTTACTTTTTCAATTTTCACCACCATAACAATAATTATGACAAGTAAAATAAATATAAATATGCCTGCACCAATCAAATAATAGGTGAGCATTTTTTTACTGAACCACCCTTCATCCTCAGTCGTTTCAAGCTTTGCAAAATTTGCCTCATCTGCTGTAGCTTCAGGGGTTGCCTCTGCTGGCTGCTTTTGTGCCTCAATAAGTGCATCTCCCATATATGACATAAATGTATTTTCTGATGAATCATACAGATAAAGCCCTGTTTCCTTATCTATATTCATGGCATATATAAGATAAATGTTTGTACCTTTCAAAATATATACATCATATTTTTCCTTACCCAATTTTAATGTTGCCCTTTCAAAACCATCCGGAATTTTTATATCCTTCGGAAACTCAAGGATAACATATTTGTTTTCATCTGCCATATATTCCCTATATGGTGTGAACGTTTCATTTTCCTTGTCAAATATATATATTTCTATATTATTTTTATTATCACTAAGACATACAAGAAGCAGTATTTTCTTAGGTGACTGAAAGGCCGTTACTGTCCAATCCCTGTACTTTATATCAATCGGCTTAAAAGATTCCGGTATTCCCTCAATTTCCTTATCTAAAACAAACAGATACTCCTTACCGTTAATTACCGCAACCGGCTCTCCTGCATCCTCTGTTGTGTCTTCTGAAGTTGTACCCTCCGTTGTAGCTTCCGTAGTCTTCTCTGTCTCCTGTGTATCCCCTGTAGTACTCTCTGTCACCTGCTCTGTAGTAGTTGCCTCAGTCGTAACAGGCTCTGCAACTGTTACGGAAGATGCTCCGTAGGACGTTGATACATCACCGGAGGAGTAACCAAATAGGCCTCCTGCATATGAGGAGGCACTTATTGATGAGCTTCCATTTGAAATAGCTTTAAATGAAATTGTTCTTGAAAATGACGAGGACGAACCATCTCCCTCGGAAACAAGCGTTACGGTTCCTCCACCGCCACCGTCGGCACCACCTGTATACTCCAATACACTGGAATCATAAGAGATTGCCACACCATATCCTATAGCCTCGTCTGCTGATATACTTACGGTAACGGAAACAGTATCACCCTCCGACACAGTTGACGAAGATACTCCAACTGACACACTTCCGCTTGCTGCCATTACATTGAAAGGATGCAGCACTACCACCATTAAAAGAACTGTATATAATACTATGCTTTTCAGACTACTTTTCATTATATAACTCCTTACCAGTTATTTTGTACTCCTTATAATATTCAAAGTATAAGTTCTCTTATTACCGTTTTGGGCTTTTACGGTAATCTTAAATACATTATTACCTGTGGAAAGGGCTTTTGTTCCTACACCGGAAACCGTTGCATTACCATTAACCGGTTTTGCAGCTATTTTAACACTCGTAACACTCTTTGGCACAGTAAGTGAATACTCAGTTGTTTTATTCACAGCAAACTTAGGTGTAAGCTCATAATCGCCTACGGTAAGCAACTCAAGCCAGTTATTTGGATTACCCGAATCAGCCGGCTTAGATACTGCCTTTTCCGGCATATCTAAATACACCGGTATCTTAAATACCATGGCAGTATCCAAAATATTATTATTTTTATATGCATTATAATTTGTAATACACTCTGTTGCCGGAGCCTGAACGTTTGTCATATATTGATGTGAAAATAGACTGCCCTTATTTGTAACATTAAACTTTTGCGTATAAAGGGTATCCTGTCCAACATTTATATATGAAGTTCCAAGGAACTGTGCTCCTCCTACAATTGACTTTTTAACAGTGTCCCAAGGTCTGCCATAAGAACCCTTTGTAGCGGCCCACTTAAGACCGTTCATAAGTGCATTGGCACCATCTGTAGCACCTATATTGTAGTAATTATATATTCCCGGATATGTTGTGCTTGTTCCTGTTGCAGCACCTCCTGCTGTCGTACCCATTTCCAGCCTTATTCTGGATGCAAGATGATATGGGCTTACTTTTGCCGTCTTTGCTGCTTCCATAATAATTTCAGAATACTTTTGTGTTTCTCCCGGAGGCACCGTATTGTACATAAAGCTTCCCTTAAGTATTGCCTCAACCCCACTCTTCGTCTGGCTTCCCTGATGATAGGACAGACTTTCAAATGCAAATATATAATTTTCATACAAGTAATTTCGAGGATCCATATAATATGCTACCAGATCATCTGAAGCAGCAAACCATACACTTCCGTCAAAGGCAGTCCATTTATCGGTTGCCCAACTATAACCAACGCTTGTAGAACGCCAATTATAGTGAGGAATAAAGCTTGATGTCCATACGGTATTTCTTACAACTGCCACACCGTTAACTTTTTGTGCCTTTTCATTTGCCAAAAGAGTATCCCATGAAATACCCGTATGTATTGCCTTGAACTGCCAGTTCGGATGTATATTATGTATTGTCCTCAGCATCTCTTTATAGCTGTCTGGAAATCCTTGAGCCGTAAGCTGATCCTCAAAACTTTCGCTTCCCTCACCGCCTGTACCTGATGTTCCATCCTGCTTAATTGCTTCAAGACCAAGCACATGCTTTTTCAGGTATACAAGATCAGCAACCGTTATCTGACCATTTCTGTCAATATCCGCTGCCGCAAAAAATGAACCCTTTAATTTAGACTTATCCAATATATGTTTTTTTAAGTACACGAGATCGGCTATTCCGATATCTCCGTCACCGTTTGCATCACCATAAATTACAATCTCTGCTGTATTTCCTGCAAGTGAAACAACATTTCCCGTTGCAACAGTTCCTGTCTGTTCCTTGCCATTGGATTTGTTTATTTCTGCTCCATCAAGCTTTAAGGTTGAAAGAAATGTCTCAGCATTCGTATTTGGAGAAATTCCTGTCATATATCCATCTGACACAGGATACACAGAATTATTTTGCAATCTGTTGTCAGTTGGCTCTGAACTTTTTTTGGTAACATACTGATCCCAGAGATATCCCTTATATGTCTTGCCGTTATATTTTGTTGAAACGTAATACCATGTAAGACCGTCAGACCCCTTCTTTGTATCAAGTATTTCTACCTCCTGACCGGCAGGCAGAACTATACCGTTTCCATTTGCATCCTTAACATTTGCATAGCTTGTACCTGCACCAGATCTAAAATTCAATGCATCCGTTGTAATTCCTGTTTCTGCAGCACTTGCATGAATATCAGAATGCCACGGACATATGGAAGTAAAAAACATAACGATAACTAAAAAAATATGTACATGCTTTTTAATACTCTTATTGTATTTCATTTAAACCTCTCCTCATAATTTGTAAATAAAAAATTATGTAAACTAAAGTAAAACTATACGAAGTAAATTATAACACAACATTTAGTATATTGCATCACTTTTTTATACAAAATGTAAAAAAACACAGAAAAAACACGAATTATGCAAGAAATGGTTTTTTGCAACATCGTGCTTACAATTCACTCAGATAAGTACGCCCATAATTTACAACCACATCATCTTTTAAACCAATGAGCAGTACTTCCATACCCTCCCAATCATCATAGCGAATTATATATCCCCAATAATAATCCACCCTTTTTTCATCACTTGGAAACGCTTCACGCCGAATACTATACTCACCCAATAATATCTTTACATCATCTGCACTCATACCAATCAGATTATAATTTCGGGTAAAATCATCAAGAACGCGATAACGTTCCGTATCAGCTCCATTGATCCATTTTTCTGTTGAAAAGGTAAGCGATTGCCTACGTTGATACAAAAAAATACTAATTGAAAAAATAAGGATGACTATTCCTAAACAAATATATATCACATTTATATTGCGTCGTTTTTTATTCAAAGCAACTACACACCTTTCCTTTGTTAATTTTATTTCAGTTAATAATATTATACATAAATTATATCAAATTACGATTTATTCATATCTTTTTCAAATTCAAACATTCCATCATCTTCTTCATATATATCTTCTGACATATTTGGATCCGGATATTTTTTGTTAAAATATTGTACAATTTTAAATTTTAATTTATTTACATAAAAATGAATGTTTCGTTTATCAAAATATGGAGTACAGGTTTTCCATATCTTTGTATCCGGATAACTATTTTCAACCTCTTTCCATATTGCTTGACCAATACCTTTGCTTTGAATACCAACTCTGACAAATAAAAAATCCAAATGATTAATATTATCTTCGTTAATCTCCACAATTGCACCTCCAAGAATTTCATTGTTATCATCTATCATTTCATACGCATAACACCTGAAACTGA